>JAISVI010000075.1 GCA_031271665.1 Oscillospiraceae bacterium | reverse complement strand
CCGGTCGAGCCGGTAAGCGGGGCGTATCCGGTGGATCCCGGCTGTCCCGGAGTTCCGGTCGGGTTGGGCTGGGTGACTACGTACGGCTTCCCGTCGGGTCCCATGATGATCTGACCGGGCTGATAGGTCGAGGTGTTGTTGGGATTGAACGTCGTCGCGATTGCCGCGCCTGTCGGGCCGGTGGGTCCGGTGACGCCCGCGCCTGCTACGCCCGTCGCGCCCGTCGGCCCCGCGCCGCTGAGGTTGCGGTAATTGGGCGAGCTGTCCGGCGTCCCGGTTGCCGGGGTATTCAGCACCTGGTAAAGCTGCCCGTTGTATGTTACCAGTTGTCCCGGTATATACGTCGCGGAGTCTACGGGGCTGTACGCAGGTACGGTGCTGCCGACATCGCGGCCGACGCGGCTGCTGTTGGTAAGCTGGGTGTACCCCGAACCCGCTGTTCCGGGCGTTCCGGTCGGGCTGTTCGAGTTGGCGGTATAAAGGTCGCCGTTATAATAGATAAGCTGGTCTTTTACGTATGTGGCGGCCTTGTTCGGGTCATATGTGGCCGACGCCGCCGCGCCCGTCGGCCCTGTCGGGCCTGTGCAGCAACCGCCTGTCGGGCCGGTTGCTCCGGCTGTGCCGGTAAGCGGGGCGTATCCGGTAGACCCGGGCTGTCCGGGCGTTCCGGTCGGGTTGGACTGGGTGACCACGTACGGCTTCCCGTCCGGCCCCATGATGATCTGACCGGGCTGATAGGTCGAGGTGTTGTTGGGATTGAACGTCGTCGCGATTGCCGCGCCTGTCGGCCCTGTCGGGCCGGTGACGCCCGCGCCCGTCGCGCCCGTCGCCCCCGCGCCGCTGAGGTTGCGGTAATTGGGCGAGCTGTCCGGCGTCCCGGTTGCCGGGGTATTCAGCACCTGGTAAAGCTGTCCTCTGTACGTCACCAGTTGTCCCGGTATATACGTCGCGGAGTCTACGGGGTTATACGCCGGCACGGTGCTGCCGACGTCGCGGCCGACGCGGCTGCTGTTGGTAAGCTGGGTGTACCCCGAACCCGCTGTTCCGGGCGTTCCGGTCGGGCTGTTCGAGTTGGCGGTATAAAGATCGCCGTTATAGTATATAAGCTGGTCTTTTACATAGGAGCTTGCCATGTTCGGATCATACGTGACCGACGCCGCCGCGCCCGTCGGGCCGGTTGGGCCGGTTGCTCCGGCTGTGCCGGTAAGCGGGGCGTATCCGGTGGACCCGGGCTGTCCGGGCGTTCCGGTCGGGTTTAACTGGGTGACCACGTACGGCTTCCCGTCCGATCCCATGATGATCTGACCGGGCTGATAGGTCGAGGTCTTGCTCGGGTCATACGCCGTGGCTACCGCCGCGCCTGTGGGTCCGGTAGGACCGGTGGGCGCGTTCCTTTTGTAAAATTGCCCCCGGTCTTCCCGCCGCATGCGGCTATAGCATACTCTGCCAATCACGGCGACCGTAGAGAATGCGGTCAACCACAACGGTCTTTTCTTTTTCATCGACAATATAGAACGCCATATATTTCTTGATTATCAGTGTTCGGTATCCTACAGCGGCCAAACGTTCAACCCTTACAAGCGGGGAGAATAACGCGTTTGTCTTCAGGTTGGCGATGGCTTCCCGTATCGTCCGTACCATGTTTAACGCGGTGGTCGGCGCGTTTAGTTGTGAAGAAATATACCGGGCTATGTTCCGTATATCGCTTTCGGCAGATTCAGTCACCTTTACTTTAAAGACTTCCATCCATGATCTCCCGCTCGATATCGTCAAAAACGTCCTCATAAGGACGAACCTTGCCCGCCTTGGCCGCCGCTCTGCCCTCGTCCAGCAAACGGTATAGCTCTTGTTTACCGCAGAGCGTCTCATACATCTCCATGCTCATTACCGCCAGGTCGCCCTGGCCGTTCTTGGTAATGAACACCGGCTCACGGTTCTGGTGGCAGAAGTTTGATATTTCGTTGTAGTTATTCCTTAATTTCGTACTGGATTGTATATTCGGCACGGCGCGTCCCCCCTTTATTAATCTAAGAGCCTGACAGATGGTAAACAGGCTCTAAAGATATTATACCCGAATTTCTCTATAGGCGCAAGCGGCAATCTTACAAAACGGGCGCGTTCCTTTTGTAAAATTAACAACTGGGATATTTCGGCATAGTATAAATATCGGAAGCGCCGTTCCGGGGCGAGAAGAGAATCGAAGTGGAGAGCTGCTTATAATGGAGTATTTGGAATTCAGGAATATGGAATACGAGCGGCGGGACAGGCGTCTTCAAAACAGAAGACCCATGAAACTTCAAAAAGGGTCTGCCGTGAAAGAGTTTCTGCACATCGTGTACGTTATGACATGGACGGGGATATGCGGCGGCAGCAAAGTCATTTTCGAGCATTGCAACAAACTTGTCCAAAGGGGTCATCGAATTACGATTCTGTGCCACCTGCCGAAACCGGAGTGGTTCGCCCTTGACGCGCGCGTAGGCTTTATACAGCCCCCCTTTGAAGAGGTTTTGGGCGGGCATATTCCGCCTTGCGACGTCATTGTCGCGACATACTGGAAGGAGATTTATGAGTGCATAGAGCAGAATATCGCCCCGGTGGTGTATTTCGAGCAGGGCGACACGCATCTGTTCGACCCCGGCGCGTGGGACGCCAATATTATGGCGCACGTACGCAAGCAAATCGAAATCGCGCCGTTTATATACACCGTTTCAACCTTTGCGGCGTCAAAGCTTTCCGAAAGCTTCGGCGTCAAGGCGGACGTGATACCCAACGCGGTCGATAAGACAGTCTTCTATTTCGACCCCGCCGCAAGATCCGGCGGCGGGAAGGCAGTAATCACAGCAATCGGCCCCGACTATTTCTATTTCAAGCGGATACCCGATATCCTTGCGGCCGTCAATCAGCTTAGGGGGAAGGGATATGATTTTGAGTTTATCTGGATAACCCCCGGCTCTCCCGGCGAAGGGGTGACGGAACCGGCGGTCATAAATCCCGCGCAAAGCGTTATCGGCGAGTGCCTGCGCCGGACGGACATCTATATCTGCGCCTCTATGTACGAATCGTTCTGCCTTCCGGTGCTGGAGGCTATGACTTGCGGCGCGGCGGTTCTGACAACGGACTCCGGCGGCATAAGGGACTATATACGCGACGGGGAGAACGCGCTTGTCGTCAAGGAAAGCGGGGAAATGGCATCCAAACTTGAACTGCTTATAAACGACGTTAAGCTTAGAAGGCGTCTCAGCGAAAACGGCTTAAAAACCGCCGAGCAGTTTGACTGGGATATAACGGCCGATAAGCTTGCGATGTACTATAAGGAAATCGCGTGCTATAAGGCGCAAGCCGCCCAAGCGCAACCGGAGAAACAAAGGGATTCTGTAATAACGGAGGGGAAGGCCATGAATACGATAAGTTTGTGCATGATCGTCAAGGACGAGGAGAAAGTGCTTGCGCGCTGTCTGGACAGCGTAAAGGACGCCGTTGACGAGATTGTCATTGTCGATACGGGTTCGACGGACAAAACAAAAGACATCGCGAAGAAATACACCGATAAGGTTTACGACTTTGACTGGGTCAACGATTTTTCGGCGGCGCGCAACTTCGCCTTTTCAAAGGCGGGCATGGATTATCAGATGTGGATAGACGCCGACGACATCCTGCCAAAGGAGCATCTTGGAAAGCTGATAGACCTCAAGGGGTGGCTTGACCCGAAAACTGACATCGTCACAATGCGGTATATCACCCACTTTGACGAAAGCGGAAACCCCGTCCATTACTCCACGCGCGAGCGCCTTATCCGACGCGGGAAGGGGTATGAGTGGCTTGGCCCGGTGCATGAGTGCATTCCGCTTGTCGGCAATGTCGCGCATTGCGACATAGAGATACACCACAAGAAAATGGAGGTGCGCGCGGATCAGCACGGGCGCAACCTTAGGATTTACGAGGCGCTTGAAAAAAGCGGGAAGCCGTTTGACCCCCGCTCGCAGTACTATTTCGCGCGCGAGCTTAGGGATCACGGGCTTGCGATAAAGGCGGCGTATTACTTCGAGAAATTCCTTGACGGAAAGCAGGGGTGGTCAGAGGACAACATCGCGTCCTGTTTCAGTCTTGCCGGGCTTTACAAAACGCTTGGCGACCGGAACAAAATCCTTCCCATACTGTTCAAAAGCTTCGAGTACGCCCCCCCCCGCGCGGAAATATGCTGTGAGGTTGGCTATTTCTATAAAGAAGCGCGCGACTTCGCCGCCGCCCTTGACTGGTTTAAGATCGCGGCAGGCATACAGCCCCCGAAAACAAACGGATTTATCCTTGTGGACTACTACGGTTACATACCCAATATCGAGGCATGCGTGTGCAGCTTTGAGCTGGGGGATTTCGAGAATTCGGAAAAGTTCAACGAAACCGCGGCGCGGTATAAGCCGGACTCCCCCGCGATTGAGCTTAACAGGGGCGTTTTTAAAGCGAGGACGGGCAAATGAAACTGGTGCATACGCTGTTATTCATGGTGCGCGAGGCTTCCCGCGCGCACGATATGGAACTGTCCGAGAGATGCCTTAAATCCCTTGAAAAAAGTACATACAGGGACGTGGTCGTATACAACCAGGGCTGTATGACAAACGAACAGCTTGCCGAGTACCTTAAACAGTTCCGCCTTACCTTTACCATTATCGGCGACGCGGTCAACGTCGGCATCGTCGCCGGACGGCAAAGCTGTTTTAATCACATATTCCGGCATATGCCCAACACCGATTTTATAAGCGAACTGCATACGGATATGATCTTCGCCGCAGACTGGGACAGTCCGCTTGTGAAGTATTTGTGCGAAAACTCCGGCGAACCGATGATATGCTGCGGAATTGTTACGGACGCCGAGGTGATTAAGCTTTACCCGGACGGCGTTGACACCTATTTCGCGAAGTACGTAAGGAACGAAATCGGGCGCGGTCTTGTACACCCCTGCGTTCACAGGGCGCAGGTTCTGAAGGCGGTGGGCGGGTACGACACCCGCTTTCTCAAGGGGCAGCAGGGGTTTGAGGACGACAGCCTGCTTGTAAGCTATCACTACTATTACGGAACGCGCGCAAACTGGGTTCCCAAGATCAGCTATAACTCCGTGGTTTACCACGCAATCGGCGGCCAGCGGTTCGGCATGGACGAAAACCTTTACTCCAACTATGCCGGACTGGTCAGCCAATACGGGGCGATGGGCATAAACGTCCTTTCAAACGTCCACATCAACCCCTGGCACATAGAGTTCTTTTCAAGAAATTTTAACACGATGGCCGGCGGCTAGGGCGCGGCGTGACGGAGAGGGGCGGCGGGCAAATGTCAACGCTTGATGAAATGTCACGGGCGGATATAGCCGGGATTGACCCCGCGTCGCTTACGGACATAAAAACCGTGCAAATCCTTCCCTCGCTGCCTGTGGAACAGCGCATGAGTGACTATCTGCGGCAAATCGGCAACCCGTACTGCTTCCTTTGCGGTAAGACGCCCGTTAAGGTAAGGTTCACCGAGTCGGAAAAAACGCTTGACGAAGCGGTTAAAGACCATTACCTAAACCTTAAAAACCTTGAACCGAAACTATAGGGGCGGGCAGTATGGGACGCAGAAACCAAGCAAAAAGCGCCTTGCCGCGCGATAGTCGGAAATGGCGCGTAGCCCTTTACATACGTCTTTCAAAAGAGGACGGCAACGACGTAAGCAACAGCGTTATCCATCAGGAGCAGCGCCTTGCCGCCTTTCTGTCCGCTTTCAAAGACGACTATATTTTATCGGGAATCTACCGCGACGACGGCTGCACCGGGACGGACACAAACCGCGCGGAGTTCCAGCGGATGCTTAAAGACATCCGCGAGCACAAGGTCAACTGCGTTATAGTGAAAGACCTTTCACGGTTATCTCGCAATGTGACGGACGCGACCTATTACATTGAAAATGTCTTTGTAGAGTACGATGTCCGCTTTATTTCCCTGGAGCTTCCGGCTCTTGACAGCTTCCTCCGCCCCGAGCAGATGAACAGTATTCTTGTCCCGATTCAGAATGTAATAAACGACGACTTCTGCCGCCAGACCTCGATAAAGGTACGCGGCGTGTTTAACCAAAAGCGCACGATGGGTCAGTTTATCGGCGCGTTCGCGCCGTACGGCTTTATAAAAGACCCGGCGGATAAGCACCGCCTTCTCATTGACGGGGAGGCGGCGTCTGTCGTGCGGGATATTTTTAACTGGTATGTCAGGGACGGGGTAAGCATGGGCGCAATCGTCCGCAAACTGAATGAGCTGCGCATACCGAACCCGGCCGCCTATAAAAACCAGAAGGGGCTTCAGTATAAAAACCGCTACTCCGAGGCAAACGACGCTTTGTGGAATCCCAAGACCGTACGCAATATCCTTGGTAACGAGGTGTACCTTGGGCATATGGTGCAGGGCAGATACCGCGTAAAAAGCTATAAGGTGCATACGCAAATCCGCACGCCCCGGGAAGAATGGTACGTCGCGGAAAACACCCATGAGCCGGTTGTGGGGCGGGAACTGTTCGACATGGCGCAAAAGCTGCGGGAAAAGGACACGCGCCAAACCCCCGGTCAGAAAACGCTTTACCCGCTTTCCGGCTTTGTGCGCTGCGCGGACTGTAAAAAGGCGATGGTGCGTTCGCAGGGGGGCGGCAAGACAAAGTATTCGTATTACCAGTGCAGTACCTATCGCAAAAAGTCAAGGGAAGCATGTACAAAGCACAGCATCCGCGCGGACATTCTGGAGGAAGCGGTGTTTAGCGCGCTGAAGATTCAGATTGAGCTGATAAGCTCTTTTGACGCTGTCGCAGACGAGATAAGCCGCTCTTCGGGCGGCAGTGAGCCTTCGCGTCTTTCCGCCATGTTAAGCGCCCGGGAGAAAGAAATCGCAAAGATTTTAAATCTCAAGGACTCGCTTTACGCGGACTGGAAGAGCGGCGACCTTACAGGGGACGATTACCGCAGAATGAAAGCCAATTACGAGCAGCAGATAAAAACCCTTCAAGAGGCCGCCGGGAAACTGCGCGAGAAGCGGCAGGCGGCGGAAGAAGGGACAGACGACCCGCGTCTTCAAACTTTCCTGAAGCACGGGATTATGGAAGGCCTTGACCGAAGCGCGGTGGTTGATTTCGTGGACGCCGTCTATGTACACGCAAACGGCGCGGTTGAGATCGCTTTCCGCTTCCGCGACCAGCACAAACTTGTCGCGCAGACCGCCGGGGGTGGTTTCGGTTTTACAATAGGATAGTACCCGTCGCGCCGGTACCCCCGCCGCCCGCGGTGCTTAGGTTGATATAGTCCGGGGAACTGCCCGGCGCGCCGGTGGGCGGGCTGTTGATAACCTGATAAAGCATGCCGTTGTCGGTTACAAGCTGCCCCGGGACATAGGACGCGGCGTCAACGGGGTTATAGGCTTCCACCACGCTGCCAAGGTCACGCCCGGGACGGCCGCTGCTGTTGTCAAGCGGCGTCCAGTCCGCCGAGTTTACCGGCAGCCCCTGGGGGGCGTCTATGTTCGCGACATAGACAACGCCGTTGCTTACGACCATCTGACCCGCCTTATAGTTGTTTCTGTCCGGGAAGTTAAAGGTCGGGATTACGCTGCTTGTGCCTGTGGGGCCTGTCGCGCCCGCAGGGCCGGTCGCCCCGGCAGGGCCTGTCGCGCCGCCGCCGGAACCCGCCGGCCCGGTCGCGCCTTGCGAACCCGGGTCGCCCTTAGGGCCTTGAAGCCCCTGAAGCCCCTGCGTCCCCTGAAGTCCCTGTAACCCTTGCGGGCCCTGAAGCCCCTGCGGTCCTGTGGGTCCCATGGGGCCGGGCGTGCCTTGGCCGCCTGACACGGCTATGTAGTCCGGCGAGCTTCCGGGCGTCCCGGTGGGGTTGTTTCTTGCGACAACATAGATCGCGCCGTTGTATACGATCAGTTGCCCCTGTGTGTACGAACCGGCCTTCGCCGGGTCAAAAATCGAGGAAGCCGAGGTGCCGCCCGCTATGGCGGTATAGTCGGGCGAGGAACCCGGCGTCCCGGCGGGGCTGTTTTTGTTGACGACATAAATCGTGCCGTCGGGCATGACAACCATCTGGCCTTGTTTATAGCCTGAGGCCTGATAGGGGTCATACGCGGTCGCGGCCATCGATCCGCCGCCGCTGCAGCCGCAGGGCGTTACGGAACCGCAGTTGCCGCAGGGCATTACAGCGCCGCAGTTGCAAGGAACGTCTACCGCGCATCCGCACGGCTTTCGCGCCAAACGATAGATTTTCATCGGAACATCGTCTGGGCAGTTCTGTGGGCAGTGCATATAGATTCATTCTCCTTTCAGGAATTATGGAGGGGCAAAGCTCCTCTAAGGGCAGTATATGGGCCGAAGTTCCGCCTTGTTCCGACGTATGTCGCGGCGTGGTGGGCGGCCTTTGTCCGGCGTGCCGGTCAGTTTCCCTTCCCGTTCTTGCAACCGCCCTTACAATATAGTAGAATAGCAGGAGTAAATGGCGGCGCGCCGTGAAATGTTCGGGGGATGCGGGGTTTGGAAGACGAAAAAAGGATAATACGCCGAATCGACACGGCAAGGCTTGGGCTGTTTCCGCTGGACAAGCCCCTTTTGCGGCTTGCGGCAAGCGACATAGCCGAGGTGTGCAGGCTTATCGGCCTTAACTCGGGTGAAAACTACGGTTTTTTTGAAACAAGGCGCAGGCACAGGGTATATAACGCGAAATTGGACATCATGGAAGAGTACCCCAGGGCATGGCTTATAACCACCGCCTGGTACATCGGACGGCTTGCGGATATGTCGATGATAGGCGAGGTGGGCTTCAAGGGTCCGCCGAACCTTGGCGAGATTGAAATCGGCTATGGGCTGAAGCCCGGGGCGCGAAACTGCGGCTATATGACCGAGGCCGTGGAAACAATGTGCGTCATCGCCGCCGCGCAAAAGGATTACAAAGTGGAGGCGGTTATGGCCAAGACGCTTCCGAATAACCTCCCCTCGCATAACGTGCTTCGCAAAAACGGCTTCGTGCGGGACGGGGTTTCCGGGAAATACTGGCGCTGGGTCAAAACCATCAAGCCCTTTGCCGAGGAGTAGAGTCCCCGCGTCTTCACGGCATAAACGCGGTTTCTTCGCTAAATCTTTATTATTGCTTCACAAATCTTCCACAAAACGGACTTACAATAAAGCCATAGTCAAGATCGAAGTGTTGAAAATTGCGTGTTCGCCTGCAAGGCGAACGAGCGCAGCGCTTGCGAACAGGCGGCTATGCCGCGGCATCGCAAGCCGGAGCGGGCAATTTTCAACATGCCAAAATCAAATGAAGGAGAGATTACCATGGACAATAATAATTACAACGGCTATCCCTATTCGGTTCAAAGACCCGAAGGCGTTCAGCAAGCCCCGCCGCAGAAGAAAAGAGTCTCGAAGGCGGGCATAGCCGCCCTGCTTGTCGCCGCGTTCATCCTTTGCGGCACGGGCGGCGGCGTCGGCGGCTACTTTCTGGCAACCCATCTGAACCAGTCCTACTCAGACCGGACAGACCCGGGCGGACAGGTCACTCCGCACAGCACCGCAAGCCCCACGGCTGTGCCCAACGAAAATACCCCCGGCAGCACCCCTGCACAGCCCATGGTTCAGTCCGGAAACCGCACCGCGCTTACCCTGCCGGAGATTTACGACAAGTGCAACCCCGCCGTTGTCGCCATTTCCACCGAGATGGCCAGAAATAACGCCTTTGGATATCAAAGCACTTACGCCTCGGCGGGTTCCGGCTTCATAACCTCTTCCGACGGGACAGTTATCACAAACCACCATGTAATTGAGGGCGCGGACACTATAAACGTTCTTATGCCGGACGGTAAATCCTATAAGGCGACGGTTGTCGGAAGCGACGCGTCGGTGGACATAGCGGTTCTTAAAATCGAGGCGTCCGGCCTTCCCTTCCTTACCTTTGGCGACAGCGACGAAATGCGCGTGGGCGACACGGTCGCCGCGATTGGCAACCCCTTGGGCGAATTCGCCAACTCGCAGACAAGCGGGACCATAAGCGCGTTAAGCCGCGAGGTCAACATCGAGGGAACACCCCTTACCGTCCTTCAAACCGACGCGGCGGTAAGCCCCGGAAATTCAGGCGGCCCGCTGATTAACGTTTACGGAGAGGTCATAGGCATCGTTTCGGCAAAATCCGTTGACACCGGCGTAGAGGGCATCGGCTTCGCAATACCGTCAAACAGCGCCGCCGTCAGTATTGCCTCACTGGCGCAGTACGGGTATATCAAGGGGCGCGCGTCTTTGGGCGTAACAGTAAATTTGGAGTATTCCGCCTACGCAAGCAGGTACCGCCAGCCCGAGGGCGTTTATGTCGAATCGGTTTCTCCGGGCAGCGCCGCGGACAAGGCCGGGCTTCAGGAGGGCGACATTATCTTTGGAATCGGGGACACCGAGGTGACCGACTTCTCCGCCCTGCAATCCGCGCTTCTTGGCTTCAAGCCGGGCGAAAAATCAACCATACGCTTCTACCGCGAAGGCGGCGAACAAAGCAGCGAGATCACCTTCGACGAGAGAACGAATTAGGAAGAGCGCATCTCCCGAGCAGGGCGGCTAAACGGAGCGCAGACCGGGCAAACCAAGAAGCCGCCCGCAGGCGGCGGATGTTTGGCCGGGTGGAGCGCAGTTTAGCCGCCCGCCCGCGAGGGAGATATGCGCTTGACAGCGCACTGCAAACCCTCTCCGTCACGCTGCGCATGCCATCCCCCCCAGAGGGGGAGGCAAGAGGGAATCCGTAGGGCGCGACGCCCTCAGCGCGCCGTATTTACGCGGGGGACGGGTATCGGGAACAGCGGGCGGCCAATGGCCGCCCCTGCGGTCGTTTTAAGAAGGGGTGTCCGCATGACAAAAATCCTTGTAACCGACGACGAGGCGCGCCTGCGCCGCCTTGTGGGGGATTTTCTGCGCCGCGAAGGCTATGAGGTCATAGAGGCCGACAACGGGCAAAGCGCGGTTGAAATGGCGCGCACCTCTAATCCCGCGCTTATAATAATGGATATAATGATGCCCGTAATGGACGGTATAACCGCGTGCCGGGAGATACGCGAGTTTTCCCGCGTTCCGGTTCTTATGCTTACCGCGAAAAGCGAGGAAGAGGACGAGCTTATCGGATTTTTAAGCGGAACGGACGACTATCTTACAAAGCCCTTCAGCATCCCCGTCCTGCTCGCGCGGATACGCGCGCTTCTGAAGCGCGGCGGAACCGAGACGGCGGACATCTATACCGCCGGGGGAATCGTGCTTGACTCCCGCGCCTATACGGTAAAGACGGGGGATTCCCACTGCGAGCTTACGCCAAGGGAATTCGAGCTGCTTTTATACTTTTTGAAGAATAAGAATATCGCCCTTTCCCGCGAAACGATACTTAACAGCGTGTGGAACTATGACTTTTACGGCGACGCGCGCACGGTGGACACCCACGTAAAAAACCTTCGCACAAAGCTTGGCGCGCACGGGGAGAACATAAAGACGGTGCGCGGACACGGGTATAAGCTTACGGACGGCCCGGAGAGCATAGTATGAGACTTAGTGCGAAGCTTTTTATGGCGGTGGCGCTTGTTTTGCTTATCAATCTCGCGCTTATTTTTGCCTTCAGCAACCTTTTCTTGGCGGATTACTATCTGAGTCACAAGAAAAACCAGTTAAGCGATTCGTTTGACGCGTTTTACTCAACGTACTCCAAACAGGATTCGTCCCTTACAAACAGTGCCGTCGCCGAGATAGAGGAACGCGGAATCCGCGTTATGCTGTACGGCCTTGTCGAGATACAGGCATGGTATATGCAGTCAAGCAGTTTTTACGCGGAAATGTATTCGACCGGGGACTGGCCGCCGGAATTGCAGTTTGCCTATATAAGCGATATGAACTCCGTGGTCTGGACGCCCGAGTCCATAAGGCCGCGCACGCGCAACTCGCTTGCCGTGTCGCGGCTTGTGTCCTCGCTTAACGGCAGAAGGGCGGCGTTTGTCGAATCCGACACGATGGCCAAGGATCAGCTTATGCTTTTCGGAAGCCTTGACGCGTACACCGTCATATGTATGCTGTCGCCGCTTGAGTCGGTGAACGAGTCCGCCGCGCTTGCAACGCGGTTTTCGCTTATTTCCGGCGGCATCGCGCTTTTCGCGGGCATCATCGTTTCGCTTGTGATGTCAATGTGGCTTGCAAGGCCAATCCGACAGATGACGGCGGTCGCCGGGGACATAGCGCGCCTTGACTTTACGCGCCGCGTACCGCTTCGCGCGCGCGCGGCACGGCGCTCCCGCGATGAAATATACGCCCTTGGCGAATCGGTTAACTCTATGGCGGACGCGCTTGAACGCGACCGCCAGGCGCTTGGCGCCTATAACGCGCAGCTTTTGAAGGACATAGAGCAGCGCATCCTTACCGAACAGGCGCAGAAGGCGCTTGTGTCAAACATCTCGCACGAGCTTAAAACGCCCCTTGCCATTATCTCCGGTTACGCCGAGGGACTTCAAAGCGGTCTTGCCGAAGACAGCGCCGCGCGCGACGAATACTGCGCGGTCATAATCGAGGAAAGCCGGAATATGACCCGTCTTTTACAGAACCTTCTGCGCCTGACGCGGCTTCAAAGCGGCTTCGCCGCCCCCTGTTTTACCGAGGCGGACTTATGCGCTGTCGCGGAAAAAACCGTCGAGGCGCTTAACCTAAGCGCCCGGCAAAAGGGCGTCTCGCTTACGCTGGAGCGCAGGACGGACAAAACGGCCTGGGCGGACACCGACGCGTGTGAGCAGGTTATCCGGAACTTCACCGTAAACGCCATACGCCACACGCCGCAGGGCGGGGCGGTGCGCGTGTCGGTGTATGAAGCGCGGCGCGGCTTCATACGCTTAGAGGTCTTTAACAGCGGTTCGCATGTTGACGAGAAGGATATGCCGCATATATGGGAAAGCTTCTACCGCGCGGACAGCGCGCGCAGCCGCGCCGGGGGCGAGGTCGGGCTTGGCCTTGCCATAGTAAAGGCCCACATGACCGCCCACGGCGGCGCGTACGGCTGTCAGAACACGGAAGACGGCGTTATCTTCTTCGCGGAGTTCCCCGCAGAGGAGCGCTAGGCGTAGTAACCCCGGAAAATCCCGCAGGCACGGGCGACCGAGGACGGTCGCCCCTACATGAGAATGCCGGTTTTTGTGCGTTTTGTGTCTTCATGCGTCAGCCCTGACCAGACCAAGCGCCAAGGTTGCATTTCCCCCTGTCTTTGGGTATAATACCCGTG
>JAISVI010000043.1 GCA_031271665.1 Oscillospiraceae bacterium | reverse complement strand
GCCTACAATAAGTTTGGAGAAGCGAAGCGCGAGTTCAAGGAGCGTCATCCCGACTATGGCCGTGACTTCCCGTTCAATCATCTCCAGTTTATTTAGGGACAGACTTTTGTCCACTGCCGCCGCCGGGCGTTCCCCTTGCTTTTTGGCGGAAATTTTGTTAAACTGTGTGGCATAATTAAATGGGAGGTTTTTTAGACATGAGCATATTGAAAGGCGCCTGTATTATCGGCCAGTCCGGCGGCCCCACCTCGGTAATCAACGCGTCCGCCCTCGGCGCGATTCAGGCGGCGCTTGCAAGCGAAAGCATCACAAAGGTCTACGGCGCGGCCTATGGCATACGCGGCGTTTTGGATGACGTTTTGTACGTGATGGACGAAGAGGATCCGGCGGAACTGGAGCATATGCGCTATACCCCGTCCTCGGCGCTTGGTTCCTGCCGCTATAAGCTGAAAGATCCAAACGTTGACGAT
This sequence comes from Oscillospiraceae bacterium, assembly GCA_031271665.1. GTDB lineage: Bacteria > Bacillota > Clostridia > Oscillospirales > UBA929 > WRLJ01. The sequence goes on along the minus strand of JAISVI010000043.1, from coordinate 21,319 downwards.
ACGGACTATAAGCGCATTCTGGAGATTTTCAAAAAGTACGACGTGCGCTATTTCTTCTATAACGGCGGCAACGACAGCATGGATACCTGCAACAAGATAAGCAAATACTGCCTTAAAAACGGCTATGAGTGCCGCGTTATCGGCATACCCAAGACAATCGACAACGACCTTTTCGGCACCGACCACTGCCCCGGTTATGGCTCGGCGGCGAAGTATATCGCGACTTCGACGATGGAAGTCTATCAAGACGCGCGCGTCTATGATATCGGCATGATAACGGTGCTTGAGATTATGGGCCGCCACGCGGGATGGCTTGCCGCCGCCGCCGCGCTTGCAAACTACGCGGGCAGCGGGCCGGATCTTATCTATTTGCCCGAAGTTCCGTTTGACATGGATACGTTCCTTGCCGACATAGAGGCCATATACAAGAAAAACGGCAAGGCGATCGTCGCCGTGTCCGAGGGTATCCACGACAAGGACGGAAAATTCATCGCCGAATACGCCTCTTCCGGCGACGGCAAGAAGGACAGTTTCGGACACAGCCAGCTTGGCGGGCTTGCCCAAGTGCTTGCGGACATCGTTAAAAAGCGCACCGGGGCGAAGGTTCGCGGCATTGAGTTCTCGCTTCTCCAACGCGCCGCCGCGCACTGCGCGTCGCTTACCGACATCGAGGAAAGCTATGCCGCCGGACGCGCCGCCGTCGAAAACGCCGTGGCCGGTGTAACGGACAAGATGGTCGGCTGCGAGTGCCAGCGCGGCGCGGACGGGTATAAGTTCAATATCAAACTTCTTCCGCTTGACATCGTGGCCAACACCGAAAAGAAAGTCCCGCGCGAGTGGATTAACGCCGCCGGAAACGGCATAGAACAGGCGTTTATCGACTACGCCCTTCCGCTTATCCAGGGCGAAACCAAAATGGCGAAGGAAAACAGCCTTCCCAGATTCGTAAAGCTTAAAAAGGTCGTGGCAAAGGGTTAGAACGCGGTTGCCGTGCAGCACCCCACGCCGCCATACCCACGGGCGGCGGATATCTGCCGCCAAGACCAAGCAGGAGTTGTTCATTGGGCAAACAAACACATAGGAGTGAAAAGTATGAAACTTTCATTTTCCACCGTTGGGTGTCCGCGCTGGCAGTGGAGCGACATAGTCTCCGCCGCGACGGACTTGGGCTACGCGGGGATCGAGGTGCGCGGGGTAGGGGACGACCTTTTCCTGCCCGACGCACGCGTGTTCAGCGCCGACAGCCTTCCGAAAACCCGCGCGGAGTTGGAACGGCGCGGACTTACAGTCCCGTGCCTTGCGTCGGATGTGCATCTGCATGACCCGGCGCAGGACGTTAAGGCCGTCTTGGGGCGCTATACAGCGCTTGCCAAGGGGCTTAATACGCGCGGCATACGCGTGCTTGGCGACTATTGGGGCAAGCCCGGCGAGGGAATTGACACAGACCTTGTCGCGGCGCGCCTTAAAGAGCTTGCGCCGCTTGCGGAGGACGCGGGAGTAGAGCTTTGGGTCGAAAGCAACGGCGTATATGCCGACACCGCAAAGCTTAAAGCGCTTATAGAGTACGCGGCTTCCCCGGCGGTGGGCGTGGTTTGGGACATTAACCACCCGGTTCGCTTCTTCGGTGAAAGCGTCGCGCAGACGGTTTCCAACATCGGCAAGTATATCCGCCATACCCACATCAAGGACAGCGATATGGCGGACGGCGTTCTGACCTATAAAATGCTTGGCTATGGTTCGCTTCCTGTGGAAGAGGCGCTTTCCGCGCTTGCTTCCCTTGGCTATACCGGCTTTTTGTCGATGGAATGGATCAAAAGGTGGAACGATGAGCTTGAGGACGCGGGCGTCGTGTTCTCCCATTTCGCCTTCCAGATGCGCAGATATTTAAGCCGGCTGGCATGACTGACACATTCGCCGCGCGGGTGCGTGAGATGAACGCGGACGCGCCCGCGTCGGCTTTTGTCGAGGTTTTTGGCTGTCAGCAAAACGAACACGACGGCGAGCTTATTCGCGGAATGCTTGCCGATATGGGGTTTGGCTTTACCCAGGATGCCGCGCTTGCCAAGGTTGTTGTGCTTAACACCTGCGCGGTGCGGGAACACGCCGAACAGCGCGTTCTTGGGCATCTTGGCGCGATTGGAAGGGCCGGCGGCTCGCCCGGGCGCATCGTCGCCGTCTGCGGGTGTATGGCACAGCTTGAAAACAGTCAAAATACGCTAAAACGTAGTTATGGTCATGTGAATCTTGTTTTTGGGCCGGGAGACTTAGCGCGGTTTCCCGAACTTTTGTATACCGCGCTTACAAAGGGCGGACGCCACTTCAACCAAAGCGACCCCACCGCCCCGCCGGAGGAGGGTCTTCCGGTTCTGCGCGCCGCGCCGCCAAGGGCGCTTGTAACGGTTATGAAGGGCTGTGACAACTTCTGCTCGTACTGCGTGGTGCCGCATACTCGCGGGCGGGAGCGTTCACGCGCCCCGGAAGCGGTGCTTGGCGAGGTAAGGGGGCTTATACGGCAGGGGTATTGCGAGATCATGCTTTTGGGGCAGAACGTGAACTCTTACCGCCCAAATCCGGACAGCGCGGGGATACGCGATTTCCCGGAACTGCTCGCCGCGCTCGCAAGTCTTCCGGGCGATTTTTCGCTGCGTTTTATGACAAGCCACCCCAAGGACGCATCCGACAAGCTCTTTTCCGTGATGGGGGCGTACGGCAAAATCGCGCCCTTCCTTCACCTGCCCGCGCAGTCCGGTTCAAGCCGGGTTTTGGCGGCCATGAACCGGGGCTATACGCGCGAACACTACATTGCCCTTACCGAACGCGCCCGTGCAGCCGTCCCGGGGCTTAACCTTACAAGCGACATTATGGTAGGCTTCCCCGGCGAAACCGAGGACGATTTCGGTGAAACCCTTGGCCTTCTTGAAAAAGTGCGCTTTAATTCGCTTTTTACGTTTATCTATTCCCCCCGCCCCGAAACCCCCGCCGCGAACCTTGACGGCGTCCCCCCGCCGGAGGTTGTAAAAAAGCGCTTCGCGCGCCTTTTGGAAACCCAGAAAAGAATCGAGGCGACCTTGTGAATGAAAGACCTGTGCGAAAAAGAATCCGGTTGCAAAACCGTGACTATTCACGTACAGGTTCGTATTTTGTTACGCTGTGCGTTAAGGACAGGCATGAAATGTTGGGCAGGGTTGTTGTAGGGGCGACCGTCCCCGGTCGCCCGCGCCCTCCCGCATACGTCCCCGGTTCGGCAACCGCGTCACATGTTGAATTGTCTGAAATTGGACAAACTGTTGATGCCGCAATCAGGCATAATAATCGCAATGGGGTGTCAATTCAAAAATATGTCATCATGCCAAACCACGTTCATATGATTGTCACATTATCGTCACATGGCACGGGCGACCGAGGACGGTCGCCCCTACAAATGATCGTACGAAACATGAAGGCATATGTAACAAAACAAATCGGATTTTCCCTATGGCAGCGTTCATACCACGACCATATTATCAGAAGCGAAGACGAGTATCTGCGCATAATGCAATACATAGAAGAAAATCCCGCCAAATGGCGGGAAGATTGCTATTTTATCGAAGAGGCGACGCTTCCTACATAAGCACCGGCACCGGGCGGAATCCGATGTGGTCGGCGCTTATAAGCTTAAAGCATATCCCCTCGACGACGCCCTCGACGGCGCGGGCGCGGCGCGAGCCGTGTACGTGACCGTAGTAACAGCGCTTTACGCCGAATTCGCGCATGATGTCAAGCATCTCGCCGCATCTGAAGTTCTCGTAAAGCGGCGGGTAGTGAAGGAACATAACAAGCTCGCCTTCCGTCATGGCGCGGCCTTTTTCAAGAGAGGCGCGCATACGTATAAGCTCGCGGCGGAATATTTTCCCGTCCGGCCCGGCGTCCTCGTCGTAGAACCAGCCGCGCGTACCGCACAGCGCGGCGTTTTCATATAGATGCGCGTTGTTGTGCAAAAGGGAAAGTTTCGCAAGATTGTTTTCGCGGAAGAACCGCGTTTGCTTCGCCTCGGTTTCCCAGAAATAGTCGTGGTTGCCTTTCAGAAGTATCTTATGCCCCGGAAGCGCCTCTAGAAACTGAAAGTCCGGCAGCGCTTGTGTCAGGTTCATGCCCCAGGAGGTGTCGCCGCAAAGAACCACCGTGTCGGTTTCCTCAAGCGCGGAAAATCCATGCGTTATCTTATCGACATAGCCCTTCCACGCCCCGCCGAAAATATCCATCTCTTTTCCGCCAAGCATGGACAGGTGCAAGTCCCCGATTACATAAAGCATCCACGGCGCTCCTCTATACGTATAAATCCCCTTAACTGTATCCATAATATTTACAGTATAAATTAAGGGGTGAAACGCATTGTTCGGACAAAGCTCTTCAAGCAAAAACGCGAAGAATTCAGGCGTAGCCTGCACGGTTACAAACTGCGCCTACCACGGCGCGGGGAACAGCTGTAACGCCCGGAATATAAAGGTCGGTACGGAATACGCGCTTGACAAGACGGAAACCTTCTGTTCAACCTTTGAATCCCGCCCGGAAAATTAATCCAATTTACAACGAACAACGAACAGTTAACACTTTACCGTTGGGGATAAGTTCTCCGTTGTTAACTGTTCGTTGTTAACTGATTTACAGGCAGTCAACCATCTCCATTGCCGCTTCCCGAATCATCTCCGGAGCCGTTACGTTGAAAAAGCGAACCGGCTTTGTCATGGTGCTTTTAAGCGCGGCGGGGATTGGCGTGTTCGTAAACTCGCTTAACGAAATCATAGCGGCAAAGCCGTTCTCCTCCGAAGGCCTGCCAAGCGCCTTAAGCATGGTTTCGGGGAACTTATAGGGGTCTGCCGTCGCGAGGGTGACGCAAAGCCTTGTGTCGCCCGTCTCCCTTTGATAGTCCCTAAGGCATTTTCTTGCCACGGCGGTGTGCGGGTCGAACATCTTTCCCGTCGATTTAAAGCTTTCTCCGATTTCCGCAAGCGTTTCCTCGTCGTTGCAGGTGTACGCGCTGAAATGCTCGCAGAAACTGGCGAAAAGGGCGTCGGACATCTCAAACGACCGCTTTGTGCGAAGCTCGGTCATAAGCCTTGTCGTAAGCTCGACGTCGTTGCCGCTTAAAAGGAAAAGCGCGCGCTCGAAGTTAGAGGAAATCAGTATGTCCATGGACGGCGAATATGTGGTGTAGAATTCGCGGTTAAGCGAATAGCGCCCTGTCGTAAGCAAATCGGTAAGGACGCGGTTGCGGTTTGACGCGCAAATAAGCCGCCCAATCGGAAGCCCCATATGTTTTGCGTAAAGCCCCGCCAGAATGTTCCCGAAATTGCCCGTGGGTACGCAGAAGTTGATTTGGTCGCCCGCCTTTATAAACCCCTTGTCCACAAGGGTTGCGTACGCGTGTACATAGTACACCACCTGCGGCGCAAGCCGCCCGATGTTGACAGAGTTGGCGGCGGAGAGCATGTACCCGCGCGAGGACATGCCAAGATGGAAGCTTGTATCGGTAAAAAGGCGCTTAACGCCCGTCTGTGCGTCGTCGAAGTTGCCCTCTAAGGCGCATACGCCCACGTTCGCGCCTTCCTGCGTGGTCATTTGCTTCTCCTGAACCTCCGAAGTGCCGTTTTGCGGGAAGAACACCAGAATGGCGCAGCCGGGTCGTCCGGCAAATGCCTCCAGCGCGGCCTTGCCCGTGTCGCCGGAGGTGGCGGTGAGGATACATATTTTCTTTGTCTGCCCCGACTGAAGGCGCGCGCGCTCCATAAGCCCCGGCAGAACCTGAAGAGCCATATCCTTAAACGCGCGCGTCGGCCCGTGGAACAGTTCAAGCGTAAACGCGCCGTCCGGTTCGGCCACAAGCGGCGCGGGGTTATCCTTCGAGAAACGCGAATAGGCGGACTGCGTGATCTCGCCTAAGTCGCCAAGCCTTCCGAACAAAAGCGAAAGCACCTTTGCCGCAAGGTCGTGATAGGCGCGCGCCTCGCAAAACAGCTCTTCCGGCATGGGCGGAAGCTTTTCCGGCGCGAAAAGCCCGCCGTCAAGCGGAAGCCCCATGCAAATCGCGTTTGCCTCGTGGACGGGCGGCGTCTGGCCGCGTGTGCTGATGTGTAACATAGACTTTTCCTCCAGTAAAGGCGATTCGCAATCGCCATAAATAAAATCACCCGGTTCTGCGGAGGGGCGGGACATTGAGTGCGCCGTCCCCTGCAGCGCTTTCGCAGGGAGCGTACTACCCGGTAAATGCCCCTATTATATGGTTTATCCTGCCCGTTTGGGCGTACACCTCGATTACGTCAAAGCGCGGCTGAAGCCTTGTGGCGTGAAGCGCCAGATAGCCGCTTGCCGTAAGGATAAGCTTGCGGCGCTTGCGCGCGTCCACCGCCTCCGCGCCAAGGGCAAAGCGGCTGTTTTTGCGCGTCTTTACCTCGGCAAAGACAAGGTATTCCCCGTTTTTGACGATAATGTCAATCTCGCCGAAGCGGGTTCGGAAATTGCTTTGCACAAGGCTGTACCCCTTGGCTTGCAGATATTCAAGGGCAAGGCGCTCGCCCTCCTGCCCGGTCACTCGCCCCACCCCCGCCGCATGAACGTCTTTACAAACAGCGCCCGATGCTCCGGGCATGGGCCGTGGGCGGCAAGCGCGCGCGCGTGAAGCCTTGTGCCATAGCCCTTATGACGGGCGAAGCCGTATTCGGGATAGCGCGCGTCCAGTTCAAGCATATGACGGTCGCGCGTCACCTTCGCAAGCACCGACGCGGCGGAGATACATGGGTAAAGCGCGTCGCCTTTTACAAACGCATGCGCGGGAATCCCCGCGTCAATAAGCATGTTTCCGTCAATCCAAAGCTCGTCCGGCCTTACTTTAAGCCCCTCCACCGCGCGGAGCATGGCAAGCTTCGTCGCCTCGCGTATGTTAAGCCTTTCTATTTCCGCCGTGCCGGCGAAAGCCACGCTGAAGCAAAGCGCCTGGGCTATGATTTGCGGGAAAAGCAGTTCCCGGCGCTTTTCGGTAAGCGCCTTGGAGTCGTTCAGGAAGGGCAGGTCGTACTTTTCCGGCAGAATCACCGCCGCCGCGCAGACCGGCCCGGCAAGCGGGCCGCGCCCCGCCTCGTCAACCCCGCAGATTATTGGCATGGCGGCTTCTCCAAGGAAATGCGGCCAAGCTTGCCGCCGCGAAACTCGCTTACAAGGGTAAGCGCCATGCGCTCGACGTCCGGCTCGCCGCCGCTTATAAGAAAGCCGCGCTTCCGGGCGGCGGCAACCAAAAGGTCAAGGCCGCTTCCCTCTAAACCGATCTTATACCGCGCGGCAAGGTTTTGCGGGTAAAGGTCTTTAAGAGTTTCCATAAGCTCGGCGGCAATCCCCGCCGTGTCAAGAATCTCGCCGCGAATAGCGCCCGTGACGGCAAGGTGAAGCCCCGTGCGCCTGTCGCCCAGACGCGGCCAGAGGATTCCCGGCGTGTCAAGCATGTCTATGGCCGGCCCGGCCGCCTGAGTCACCCGCGCCCACTGCGTGGCGCGCGTCACGCCCGGCCTGTCCTCCGCCTTCAGCGTCCGGCGGCCTGTCAGGGAATTGATAAGCGTGGACTTTCCGACGTTCGGAATGCCCACGACCATTATTTTAAGACTGCGCCCGGTCTGCCCCTTTTCCGCGTACTTTGCAAGCGTATCGGACAAAAGCGCGCGCACGGCGGGCGCGACGGCGCGAACGCCGCCGGGCTGGTGCGCCGAAATCTCGATGCTTGGCGTGAAATACCCGCGCCAAAGCGCCGTCACAGCAGGGTCGGCCTGGTCGGCGCGGTTAAGCAGCACAAGGCGCGGCTTGTCCCCCGCGATTTCGTCGATGTCCGGGTTTCGCGAAGAAAGGGGTATCCGCGCGTCCAAAAGTTCACAAACCGCGTCCACCCGCCGCACATCCTCGGCAAGCAGACGGCGCGTTTTGCTCATATGTCCGGGATACCAGTTGATGTCCATAGCGAAACCCTTTCCGCCGCAGCGCCCATGCAGACCGGGCGTTTTGCGGCGGCGCGGCATCGAAATCATACCATAAAATACGCCGCCGGTCAATTAGGTAACTCTAATACTGTTTCCGGATGAAAATCCCCGCCTTCGCGGAGCTTCTCACGAAGGCAGGGCAAGAAACATATATGCGTAAAAATAAAATACAATTATTTGTATCACCGCAAAAAAATGCCGGGCGGAGTAACTCGCCAAAACTCCGCCCGACACCGTCAGGGACGCTCCCCCCACAGGACTTCCCTTCGACGTTGACGCGCCCGTCTTAAAAAACGGTACGTTTAACGAACCCAAGCGCGCTTTGCGCATCGCTTGGCGTTTAATCATTTCAAGGCGCGCCGTTGCGCGCGTATGTTTGGGGTCGGCTTAGATGTCTACCTGCTTGCCTAAGAACGCGGCGGCATTTTGGGCAAGTTTCTGCTCGACTTCCGTGTCCTCGCCCCCGTCCTCTTTAATGAAGAAGACCACGCTGCCCCAAATATCGCCGTCGGCCAAAATAGGCGCGGAGATACTTACAAAATAGTTTTCGTTATCTTCTATGGCCGGAAGTTTGCGCCCGCCCGCTTTGTATTGATACAACTGGCGCGACTGAATAATCATGTCAAGCTCTTCGCTTACGTTTCTGCGCAAAAGCTCTTTTTCGGGCGCGCCTGACGAAGCGATAACCTCGTCGCAGTCGCATATCGCCACGGGACGCTTTGTCGATTCGCTTAACGAATCGCACAGCATCGCGGCATAAGACGCAAATTCAGCCATCGGTGAATACTTCTTAAAGATGATCTCGCCGTTTTTGTCCGTGTAAATCTCCAGTGCGTCGTTCTCGCGGATGCGCATAGTCCGGCGAATTGGCTTCGGTATTACGACACGACCCAATTCGTCAATGCGCCTGACAATCCCTGTAGCTTTAATAACAATCTCCCCCATTTTCTGTTTGACAATTTAACTTGCCAGTGTTACAATTGGCCATACCTTCAAGATAAGCCATATTCCATCTATAATGTAAGACATAAAGTCCCTAGAATGTCAATAGTTTTTTTGCAATTCTCCTTTTTTTGTCAGATTTCACTGTTCGCAACGCTTGCGCGTTCGTTCTGTGGTAACGGACGGAAGACGAATCCGTCACAAAAGATAAAACTGCCTAAGGTTTATGAAAGGTGTGCCCCGCACGATGAAAGAGTTCCTTACCGTAAAAGAGTTTTCCGCCCTGTCCGGAATAGAGCAGACGACGCTTCGTTACTGGGATGAGATTGGGCTTTTTTCGCCGGTTATGCGCAATCCTGACAACAACTACCGCCGCTATAGCCCAAATCAGATAATATCGGCTAATTTTATAACCACACTAAGCAAGCTTAACATACCTTTGAAAGTCATCGCGCAGGCCAAGCGCGAAAGGACGCCGAGAAGCACAGTGATGCTTATGGAACAGCAGGAAAAGTATCTTGACATGGAAATGAAGCGGCTTCGCGAAAGCTATTCCATCATACACACCCGGCTTGGTCTAATCCGCCGCGGTCTTCGGTTGGAAGAGCAATACGCGCCGCCGGAGGCGCTTCGCGCGGACGATTGCGTCCCGAAGGTCGAAGTGGTGCGGCATGAGGAGAATGTTTATATTCTGGGCATGCCAAATGAATACCGTCCGGGCGAGTCGCATATCGAACCGTTTTCCCGCTTTTGCCAAAGCGCGGAAGAACTGCGCATAAACATTTCCTATCCTATCGGCGGATACCATAAGGATATTAAGGGATTTCTGCGCGCCCCGGACAGACCGGAAAACTTCTTTTCGCTTGACCCGACGGGCAACCGCAAACAGGCCGAAGGGATGTACCTTACGGGTTACTGCCGCTGCGATTACGGCGAGGTCGGCGACCTGCCGCAGCAGTTGATGGCCTATGCAGAAGAAAATAAACTTGACCTGTCCGGCCCGGTTTACACAATATACCTCTATAACGAGATAAGCGAACGAAATCCGTCAAAGTATCTGATGCAGGTTTATGTGGCGGTTTCGAATAAAAACGTTCGTCAAAAAAACAGGGGGTTACACAAATGAGTATCAAGCGCCGTTTCTGCCGCTGCGACGTCTGCGGAAATTTCGTAAGCTTTATCAACGATGCCGGAACAGACCTTGTCTGCTGCGGCAAAAAGATGACCCAGCTTACGCCCAACACCGCCGACGCCTCCCATGAAAAGCATGTCCCGGTTGCCGCGCGCGCGGGTGACAAGCTTACTGTCACCGTGGGCAGCGTGCCGCATCCCATGGCGGAAGAGCATCACATCGCATGGATCGTCGTCGTCCAAGACGGGCGGGTACAGCGCACCGTACATTTGCCCGCCGAAGCGCCGACCGCCGACTTCACCGTCGGGGAAGGCCCCGTTACCGTGTACGCCTTCTGCAACCTCCACGGCCTTTGGATGGGCGAGTTCTAACCAATTGATATGGGCAGTCCGTGGCGGCAGATATCTGCCGCCATCGGCATTTAAGGGTATTTATCAAGATTAATTTCAGGGAGGCGGATCCTGTGCAGTTAGAGGCGTTTTTACGCGCGGCCTTGGACGAGGACATCGGTTGGGGCGACATCACGACCGAGGTATGCGTTCCCGCCGATACGCTTGTGGCGGGGCGGTTTATAGCAAAGGCCGACCTTGTGGTGTGCGGGCTTGACATTGTGAAAAGCGTGTTCGGGCTTTTAAGCGACCGCATACTGCTTACACCCCGCGCGGCGGACGGCGACGCGGCGGAAAAGGGACGGGTTATCGCCGACATCACCGGCCCGGCGCACGGCGTTCTTATGGGCGAGCGCGTTGCGCTTAACCTTTTACAGCGCATGTCCGGCATAGCCACGCGCACGCGCGAGTTCTGCCGCGCGCTTGAGGGTACGTCCGCCCGCGTTGCCGACACGCGCAAGACCACGCCCGGTATGCGTTCGCTTGAGAAATACGCGGTGCGCGTGGGCGGCGGCTCTAACCACCGCATGGGTCTAAGCGACGGGGTGCTTATAAAAGACAACCACATCGCCGCCGCAGGCGGCATAACCGCCGCCGTCCGCCGCGCCCGCGCGGGCGCGCCGCACACGCTTAAAATCGAGGTCGAGACAACAAATCTTGACGAGGTGGCCGAGGCGCTTAACGCCGGGGCCGATATCATAATGTTCGACAACATGCAGCTTGAGCAAATGGCCGAGGCCGTCCGTCTTATCGGCGGGCGCGCGCTTACCGAGGCTTCGGGCAACATGGGCGACAAGGACGCCTCGGAGCTTGTACGCATCGCGTCCGCAGGCGTGGACATCATCTCAATCGGCGCGCTTACCCACACGGTTCGCGCCGCCGACATAAGCCTGCGCGTCGAAACGCTGTAGGCGTCACATTTATCGTAAAAACTTTGACAAAACGAACCGGATAGGTTATAATAAAACCTCTACAGGTTATTATCGGGGGGGTTAGCGTTGGCGCAGACAACGTTCAGTGTTCGGATGGATTCTGATGTGAAAAGGCAGTTCGATGAATTTTGCGCGCAGGTTGGAATGAACACAACCGTCGCGTTCAATATGTTTGCCCGGGCGGTTTTGCGCGAGCGTCGGCTTCCGTTTGATATTGCGGTTGATTCTGATCCGTTTTACAGCGAAAGCAACCTTGCCCACCTCCGACGCGGTATTGCCGCGCTTAACAGCGGAAAGGGTATCGAACACGATATCCTTGAGGTATCCGAGTGAGGATTTCTTGGTTTGATGAAGCATGGGATGACTATGTGCATTGGCAAGCGCAAGACAAAAAGACGCTGAAGCGGATAAACGAACTCGTCAAAGATATTAAGCGCAACGGCTATGCCGGGATCGGCAAGCCGGAAATGCTTAAGGGCGAGTTAAGCGGTTTCGCAAGCAGACGTATTGACGGCGTTAATCGCCTTGTATATCGGATTAGGGACGGTGCGTTGGAGATCCTGTCTTGCAAGGGTCACTATGATATTTAACAGCTATGGTATGCTTTGTACGGGAAGGAGGTGTTTGCGTGTCTACAGTCGGAAAGCAGGAAGAGCGGCGGTACACCTATGCCGACTATGTTACATGGGGTGACGAAACGCGCTTTGAACTGATACGCGGCGTTCCCGTCGCTATGGCCGCGCCGTCGCCCGCGCATCAAGCCATTCTGCTTGAACTGTCTGTGCAGTTCGGAAGTTTTCTTAAAGGAAAGCGATGCAAAGCATACCCCGCCCCCTTTGACGTGCTTCTTTTCGCCGGGGGCGACGCTTCAGACGTGGTCGTCCAGCCCGATTTTTCCGTCGTGTGCGATGAAAGCAAAATCGACGACAGGGGCTGCAACGGCGCGCCGGACTTGGTAATCGAGATTCTTTCGCCTTCGTCCAGACTAATGGACACAGAGCTTAAGAAGTCCCTTTACTGGAAGGCCGGCGTCCGCGAATACTGGTTCGTTGATCCGCAGTATCAGACACTCACCGCACATATCTTTGGCGGCGACAAACTTGAAACAAAAAGCTATGACAAAACCGCCGCTGTCAATGTGCATGTTTTAGAGGGTTGCGTTATTAACCTTGCGGACGTATTCGCGGTGTAGCGGCGGCAGATGTTGTATATTTTACGGTGGACGGGACATCGGGGACGCCGTCCCTTGCAGGGAAATGCGTCCGTTGCAGTGCTTGTAGGGCGCGACGCCCACGGCGCGCCATCTGAATTACGAATTTGTCGTCAGTCGGCACGCCGTCCCCTACAACGTATTTTGAGATACCCATCTGCGTACTAAGAAGGGTTTTGATTGAGGGATTTCACAAGCGGCAGCGCGACTAAGCAGATTTTGCTGTTTTCGCTTCCAATGCTGATTGGCAACGTGTTTCAGCAGTTTTACAGCATGGTGGACGCCATAGTCGTCGGGAATTACGTAAGCCCGCACGCGCTTGCGTCGGTCGGCGTTGCGATGAACGTGCTTCAGTTCATGCTTGCGGCGCTTATCGGTCTTACCACCGGCGCGTCCGTGATTATCTCCCAGTTTTACGGCGCGAAACAGCTTGACCGGCTTGCGCGGACAGTCTCGACAAGCGCGATGTTTCTGGCGGGGCTTTCCGTGCTGCTTGCCGTTTTGGGCGTTGCGCTTACCCCGGCAATACTGCGGCTTCTGAACACCGACCCGCTTCTTTTTGACGACGCGGCGCTTTATCTGCGCATACTTATGGGCGGAACGGTGTTCCCCGTTTTCTACAACATGTATACGGCCTATCTGCGCGCGCTTGGCGACTCGCGCAACCCGCTTTATATACTTATCTGCTGCACCGTGCTGAATACGGGGCTTGACCTTCTGTTTGTCCTTGTGTTCCGGCTGGGGGTGCTTGGCGTTGCCGTTGCGACCGTAATCGCCCAGGCCGTGTCCGCGCTTCTTTGCTGGGGGTATGTACATAAAAGAGTTGCTCTTCTGCGCATTAAAAAGTTTGTCTTCGACTTTGCGCTGTTCCGCGCAGTGCTTAAATACGGCTTCCCCGCCGCGTTGCAGCTTTCCCTTGTGTCCCTTGCAAACCTTACCATAACGCGCCTTATCAACTCCTTCGGGCCGGATGCCATGTCCGGTATCACCGCCGCCGTAAAGGTTGACCAGCTTGCGATTATGCCTGTTTCAACGTTCAGTTTGGCGCTTGCAAGCTTTGTGGCGCAGAACATGGGCGCGGGGCAGGAGGCGCGAGCAAGAAAAGGCTTCCGCTCGTCGCTTCTGTTTATGGTTGCGCTTGCCGTTTGTATATCCGGTCTGCTTATACTGTTCGGGCCGCAGCTTATATCGCTTTTCCTTGACAAGAATGAAGCGGGTACGGCGGAAATCCTTGAGGTTGGGATTAATTACCTTAACATAATGGTTGTGTTTTACTTCCTGTTCGCGTTCCTGTTCGCTTTTAACGGGTTCTTTCGCGGGGCGGGCGACGCAGTTATCGCGATGGTGTTCCCGGTGGTAAGCCTTACTGTCCGCACGGTTTCGGCGCATATGCTTGTCTCTTGGGCCGGTATGCGCACCGAGGCGCTTGCGTGGTCAATACCAATCGGTTGGGGGCTTTCCTCGCTTGCGAGCTTTGTTTACTACCGCAAGCGGCTTTGGGCGGGGAAGACGGTTAGCAATGAAAAATTGACAATTGACAATTAAGGTGCCGACGCCTTCGGCGCGGGAATTACTCGCCGTACAGAAGCCCGTGCAGCCGTTTGATAATTTTTTCCCAGTCAAAGCAGTCGTTCGCGTACGCAATAGTTTTTGGGAACGTGTCCCGGAAAAGGGCGTCGTCGGGGCATATTTCTTTTAGAATAGCGGCAAGAGCGCCGACGTCTCCGATTGGGAACTCCCTGCCGCAAAGGCCGTCGTTTGTAATGTCGCCTGCGGCGTCGATAGCGCTTATGACCGTGTAGCAGCCGTGAAACAGCGCTTCCGCGGCGACATTCGGCGCGCCCTCTAATACCGAGGTCAGCGCAAAAATCTTTGCGCGGGCGTACTGCGCGTACAGTTCCGCTTTGTCCTCGATAAGCCCCTTGAAGAAAACCTTGTCCCGAAGCTGCGGGTATCGGGCAAAGTATTGATCAATGTACGGGAGGAAGGCGTCGTCGATCCTGCCGACAAGATGAACTTGCCAGTCGGGAATCTCTGTATGCACCGCCGCGAACGCTTCCAGAAGTACGTGGTTCGCCTTTTGCTCTGTCCCGATACGCCCGACAGTCAAAAGAATATTTTCCTTTTGCTGCGGGGTCGCGTTAACAGGCTGTCCCGTGAGGTTATAAAATCCGTTGGGGATATAGTGAATCGGCCAGCGTCCCCAACTTCGGTTTAAATGCTCCTGCACTTTGCGGCAGCTTGTCGCGACAACGTCGCACGAGTCAAGCATTTCTATAAACCAGTGGTCAGTCCACGCGATTCCGGCGGCCCAAATGCTGTTCATGTCAAGGCTCATATACACTTTCCCGTCGGGACGGAGTTTCCTGTATTCACGGAGAAAATCGCTGTATGGGTAGTATGGCCCATACAGGACAAGCATGTCCATCTCTTCAAAGTGACTTTGCAGAAACCGTATCTTCGCGCCGTGGTATTCATATTCGCTTACGGGCAGAAATTCCATCCGCATTCCCGGCATCAGCTTCAGATAAGGGTACTCCCCGGATTTCCGGCCCAGCATAGTCGGACGAAAACCGTATACCCTGTGAAGCATATACGGAATCATGCCGCAATCCTTCATAAGTTCTTGATTGAACCACGCGCCGTGAGTAGGGGATACCCCCCACACGCCGGGTGTATTTTTATTGTCCATTTATGACCCTCCAATGCGTATATATATATCTTATGAGATAGAGGGTCAAAAGGATTTTGCGGTCTGAATAATCCCGAAGCCCTTATGGCTGCGGGATTATTCAGACCGCCAGATTGAGTGCCGCCCTGTTCTCAAGGGGACAGGACACGGAAGGAAACCGACGCCGCCCCTACCTGCTTAAACTTAGCACCACGGCCGTTTCGTACATGGAATCCTGTAATTCGCGTTTCATGTCAAGCGCGGTGAATATGTCAAAATCCTGAAGGTTTCCGTCGATGATGCCGACCACGCGGTTCTTTTTGCCCGCCATAAGCATGTCTACGGCATGTTTCCCCATGCGGGACGCGGTGACGCGGTCACGGGCGGTTGGGGTGCCGCCGCGCTGGATATGCCCAAGGACGGTAATGCGCGGTTCCATTCCGATATGCTCTTTAATCTCCGCCGCGACATCTATGGCTTTGCCCGCGCCCTCGGCGACGATGATGATGAAATGCGTGTTGCCATGATTGCGCGCATAGCGAATCTTCTCAAAGACGTCCCTTTCAAAGTCAAGTTTATGCTCGGGGACCAGAATCGCGTTCGCGCCAACGGCGATGCCGACATATACGGCGATGTGTCCCGCGCGGCGTCCCATAACCTCGACGACCGAGCAGCGCTCGTGGCTTTGCATTGTGTCGCGCAGCTTGTCAATGGCATCTATTGCGGTATTGCACGCGGTGTCGAAGCCGATGGAGTAATTGGTGCAGGCGATGTCATTGTCAATGGTGGCGGGGATGCCGAAAGTCGCCACCCCGCATTCGGCAAGGTCGCGCAGACCGCGGAACGTTCCGTCGCCGCCGATGCCTATAACGCCCTCTATGCCGCGATATTTAAGGGTGTCGCGCCCCTTTTCCACGCCCTCTTTCGTCATAAACTCGGGGCATCTCGCGGTGTAAAGCATGGTGCCTCCGCGCGCCATAAGGCCGTTGACCATACTTTGCCCAAGCTCGACTATGTCGCCGTTGATAAGGCCGTTATAACCCCGGCGGATACCCATTACCTCTATGTCATGCGTGTGCGCGGTGCGAACGACGGCCCGAACCGCCGCGTTCATGCCGGGAGAGTCGCCGCCGCTTGTAAGTACGCCGATACGCCTCATCGCCATATGTATTTCCCCCTGAATCTTATATTTTTATTTTTTAGGCAGGATGCTTTTGATGTCTGACTGGCGGCAATCCTGAATATCATAGATAATCACGGTTCGTCCCTCTATCTGAAAAACAATGCGGTATCTGCCGCAGGATAACATATATCGGTATGTCATGCCAGAGAGAAAGGGTCTGTCATACACCGGATTCCGACATGGCATGAATGCGAGTGAGCGCATATCCGACACAAGACCGTCCAACAGCCTTTCTGCGGCATCAAGATTGACTCGCGCCAAAAAGTTAAGTGGGCGTACATCCTGTCGCTTGCAGCGGGGCTGATTACAACAGAATAATGCTTTTCTTCATCTCTCATTCTGCGAGTGTCCCTTTTCGGATTGCCTCACGCATTTTCTCGTAGAACTCATCAACTGTATATCCACGCGTTCCTTCAAGCATTGAGCGCTGTGCGGATAAAAGGCGCTCTGCTGCTGTTAAGTCTTCCTCTCTGCGCTTGTAAGTTTCCATGTCCATGATTACAGTGTCGCCCTCCCCGTTACGTGTCAGAAAAACAGGCGTTTTATTTGCGCGGCATATTTCCGCGATGCTGTTATAGTTTTTTCTCAGTTGACTGGACGGTCTTATGATGGGCGGCATGTATCCGCCTCCTTTCTGCTTACAGACCCACGTCTATATAATACCCAAACACGCGGCAGAATTCAAGCCCCCGAAATCGTAGTAGATTTCGGGGGCTTGAATATTCTCGCGGGGACGGTCTACCAACCGAAGAACTGCTTAATGCTGCCCCACCATTCAAGGAATTTGAACTTCAAAACATAGCTTTCGCCGTCGCGGGTTATAAGTTTCTGCTCGGATTGGGTAAGACCCGCGTCTGCGGCGGCGGCGTCAAACTCTTCCGCCGAGGCCGCCGTGCAAAGCGGCGGGAACACCACGCACCACCAGTTCTGCCCTTTGCCGCTTCCAAGCACAACGCGAAGCGCAAGGTAGTCGCCGGCGGGAAGCGCGAACTGCCCGTATTCCTTGGTGGGGAAGGCCGTTTGCTCAAGCGACACGCGCACGGTTTCGTCTCTGCCCTGCGATGCCACGCAAAGCTTTGCGGCCGCCTCGATCTCTGGCAGAGCTTCGCTAAGCCGCTCCAACGCCTCCAGACGGTCGTCCGCGCCGTCCACAATCGGATTAACTGTCTCCAGAACCGCGTCGCGCACCGCGAGTTTAAGCGCCTGCTGCTCTTCGCCGTCGCCGTCCGCGATAACGTGCAGCCGCACAAGTTTCTCTGAAAGGCGAACCTCTTCCGCCTGGGCCGCATAGCCCAAGACAAGCGCAACGGCAAGCCCGATCATAAGCGCTGTTTCCCAACGTCTGAACCGCATTATAATTCCTTCTCCCTGTCCGCAAAAGCTGCGGATGATTTCATGGGCATGTTGAAAATTGCCCGCTCCGGCTTGCGATGCCGCGGCATAGCCGCCTGTTCGCAAGCGCTGCGCTCGTTCGCCTTGCAAGCGAACACGCAATTTTCAACACTTCGTTCACAGATAATGGAATCATTCCCGGTTTTGGCGGGGTGTATACATCCTCCAATCAAAAACGCGGCGTTTCCCCGATTAAGGGAAGCGCCGCGCGGTTTTTGAGTTAAACAGACTCTCAGACATTGATGGCCAGTTCTTCGGCCACGCGCTGCCAGTTGACGGTAAGCATTCTGAACTCGCCGCGTTCGTACGACACCGTACACACAACACTGTTTATATAGCCTTGGTCAATCAGATTTCTAAGAACCTGCTGGTATCGGTACAGATCCCCGCCATAGGCGCGCTGGGTGTGTTCGACGGTTTTGTGGAAGGTCGCGTAAAGCCCCCGGCTTTCCACAGATCTGAAGTTTCTAAGCAAATTTGTCTGATACTCAAGCTCGTCTCCGTCAATCGCGTTAAGCTCTTTCGCCCACGACGCGCAGTCCCTTAACTGGCGGCTTAACGACCCAGTTATCCCATAGATGCCCACCGTTTTTTCCATGAAATTTCTAAGAAACGTTGCCGACGATGAAAAATGCCCGTCACCGGTAAGGAATATAAATTGCTCTGCGGCCGGATTTTGGATTAGTTCCTGATAGATATGGTCAAGCATTATAAAATCCGTATAGTCTTTCTTCGTGATTGTACTTTCATTGCCGCAGTCGATTATATTGCTTGTAACAGTTCGGACATGGTTACGCTCCTGACTAAGTTCGGGTTTGGTGAAATCGCCAAAGACATATATTTTCGCAATTTTTCCGTTCTGTTTCATCTCATTGCATATTTCCTCCAGCATAGGCGGCGTGGCATACTGTTTGCTGAAACTGATGAAAAGATATTCATAGTCAATAAAAACTATTGTATACACGTCTTTGCACTGCTCTGACTGGGGTTTCAGCGTTCTAAACTCAAGTTTCATTGTTGCCCCCCTTTCATACTAATCGCGGCTGCTATGTGCGGCAAATATAGTATAGCATGTCTTTCCTGTATTTTCAATGCCTGCGCCGCCATAAATATGCGGCATATTTCGCCGTAATCTGTCAAATTATACGCACAAGACATAATGGCGACGCAGCGGACTTATCCAAGCAGCGCCAGACAGTTATCCTCCGCGTTAAGGCATACAAGCATGTTTTTCATATGGTGATGTTGGTTGGGAAGGGTGTTTCCCATTGATACATAATGCTTGTTTATGTGGTTGGGGTCGTTAAGCGGGACATCGTAGCCAAGCCGTCTGCCCTCTGCGCCAAGCGAGAAAAATATCGCCCCGGCAGAGACATTGTCCGAACGCGCCACGACATTGAAAAGGCATAAATCATGCCCGTAATAGCGCTGATATTCGGTAACGGCAAGCGCGCTGTTAAATGTGATGCCATGTATGTTCTTGGCGTGAACGCCGCTGTCAAGCAGATGGATTATATAGTTTTGGACAATCGCGCCGCCCATGCTGTGTCCGGTAAGGAAGAACCGTGTGGACGAATCCGCGATAAGTTGTGCGAGTGTCCGCTTGCCTTTGCCGCGCACGGTAAATTTGATATCATCCTCTTCGGCAATAAGCTTCTCCGCCATTTCCCTGTACCCGTTGTGTACGCCGTCAACAATGCCGCTGTCTGCGTTGGCGAACCAGTCCAGCAGGCTTATCGGGTCGGTCTTGTTAAAGGAAAGCGCAATAAGAGCGCCATCTTGGGAATCCATAAACCCGATTTGGTATTCAACATTGTCAAGCCGGTCATTCACGATCTTCTGAAAGCCAAGCTTTTGCATTGTGTCCGTCTCGCCAAGCTGAACGTCACACGACATCTCCGCGGCGCACAGTACGCTTTCATAGTCAAATCCTTTAGTATCCAAAATCCTTCCATAGTCATGCAAATCACCGAAAGGGATGTCCTTGGCCAGATAGCTTTGTCCGTAACGCGGTATATAATCCCACACAATGCCGCGTATATCATCGACCGAGAGTTCTTCCTGCGTTTGCCCGTCCGCCGGGACATCCCCAAAAAAACCGTCCAAAGCAACGCCAACACTCCATAAAGGCTTTAATGGCGATGCCGCCGACACTGTGGCGTCATATTCAACGCCAAGAATATTTATAATAACAAACGCCGCGGCGATGATTGCAATTTTCCTGCGCATGAAAACACCTCGCGTTATGGGCTATTTAGTCCCGAAAATCCTGTCGCCCGCGTCGCCAAGGCCGGGGATGATATATGCGTGAGCGTCCAGCCCCCCATCTATGGCGCATGTGAAAATATCAACGTCGGGATGTTCCTTTTCAAGTTTTTCAAGACCCGGTGGGGCGGCAAGTATGCAAAGCAGCTTTATCGAACGCGCGCCGTAATTCTTAAGGAACTGCGCGCTTGCCGACGCCGTCCCGCCTGTGGCGATCATGGGGTCAAGGATTATACAGTCGCGCTCGGAGATATCCGGCGGCACCTTGCAGAAATACTCCACCGGCTGAAGTGTTTCGGGGTCGCGGTACAGTCCGATGTGCGCAACCTTTGCGGCGGGGACAAGCCGAAGCATCCCGTCAACCATCCCCAAACCCGCGCGGAGTACGGGGACAAAGGCAAGTTTCTTGCCCGCGATGACTTTGCTTTTCGCAAAACCAAGCGGCGTTTCCACCTCGATCTCATCAAGGGTCAAATCGCGCGTCGCCTCGTAGCACATAAGCATGGCTATTTCGCCCACGACCTCGCGGAACTCCTTGCCCCCGGTGGACTTGTCGCGAAGCAGGGTAAGCTTGTGCTGTATAAGCGGGTGTTCCAGTACCGTTACGCCCATTTTATTTCATCCTTTCTGTCAAGCGTCCACCCTAGGCGGGGGCGTGATGCGCTGTAGGGGCGCACATTGTGCGCCCGTATTCGCGTAAGGGCGTTGTCAATTGACAATGAACAATTGACAATTGACAATTTTGGGGACGGTTGGTAGGGGCGGCGTTGTGCCGCCTGTATTCGCGTAGGGGCGATTCATGAATCGCCCGCCGTAGTCCATGCGGCCAATGGCATTTGGGCGGCCAATGGCCGCCCCTACTGCTCGGGCGGGGCGCTCTTCCTTTCTGTCAAGCGCCCTTCCGCCCTCGCGGGCGGCTTACGCCGTTTTGGTCAAAACACCCGTCCGCCTACGGCGGCCACCCTCTTTTCTAAAGAGGGTTTGTAGGAGCGGCGATGTCAATTGACAATGAACAATTGACAATTGACAATTATGGGGGACGGTTTGTAGTGGCGGCGTTTTGCCGCCCGTTCCCCACCGCGTCGCAGTACACGGTTCGGCAATACGCACCATGCCGAACATAGACCGGCTGTGCGCGGAGAAACGCCATAGGTACGGTAAAGCGTTGCCGATGCCGCAGACTAAACCCCCGTATAAGCGGAAAGT
>JAISVI010000018.1 GCA_031271665.1 Oscillospiraceae bacterium | reverse complement strand
AGGGCGCGCGTGAAGGGTGTCCCGTTGACGTATGCAGGGATTTGGTGTATATTATGGCACATAAGGTATCAATCCAACATAATGACGAAAGGCAAGGTTTGTACAAATGTGGAAAGATTCATACCGGATAGGTGTGGCGTCGATTGACGAACAGCACAAAGCGCTTTTTGACGCGACGGAAAAGCTTTTGTCCAATCTGCGCGAGAACCATAATAGCCGCCGGGAAGAGTGTATAGCGGCAATCGCTTTCCTGAAGGACTACGCCGTAAGGCATTTTGCCGACGAGGAGGATTATCAGCTTTCCGTTGGCTACAGGGACTATAAAGCGCATAAGAAATTACACCAAGGCTTTGTGAAAACCGTCTTGTTCCACAAGAAGAAGATGACAGAGTCGGACTTTGACCTTAAAGACATAAAAGAATTCACGGGTATGCTTATAACATGGCTTACCTATCATGTGGCCGGAATAGACCAAGAGATAACCGGCGAAAAAGCGGCGGCGGCGGACAAGGGCGCAAGCGCGCGGCTTGACTGCTTCCTGTATGCGGTGCGCGATGTTTTACATAAGCTTGCGGGGCTTGATACGGACGCCGTTAACACAGTTGCGGGTAACGGCGGCGACATGGGCGATCGCGTCTGTGTGGACGTCGAGTTCACCGGCGACGCAAGCGGGCGCGTCGGCTTTGTATACAGCGGGGAGTTTACCCGAAACGTAATCTTTGCCATGATTGGGTTTTATCCCGACGAGTCGGATGAATTGGTTCAGTCCGCCTTGCTTGAAATATCGAACATCATAAGCGGAACAGTTTGCCTGCAGTTTATCAGGGCGGGCATTCTTTGCGACATAATGCCCCCGGTTCTGTCCGACAGCCGGGACACTGACGCAAAAGACAAAATCCTTCTTGATACCGGCGTCGGGCTTATAGAAATTAACGTCAACTTAACCTAAGCGCCCGCCAAACGCAGATAACCGCAACTGTTCGTTGTTAATTGTTAATTGTTCGTTGTCACTCGTCAAGCTTCAGCACGGCCATAAACGCCTCCTGCGGGACCTCTACGCTGCCGAGGTTGCGCATACGCTTTTTGCCTTCCTTCTGCTTTTCAAGAAGCTTCTTCTTCCTTGTGATGTCGCCGCCGTAGCATTTGGCCAGCACGTCCTTACGCATGGCCTTCACCGTTTCGCGGGCGATAATCTTGCCGCCGACGGCGACCTGCACCGGGATTTCAAAAAGCTGGCGCGGCAGGTGTTCTTTAAGTTTTTCGGCTATCCGCCGCGCGCGCGGATAGCTTTTGTCCGCGTGGACGATAAAGCTAAGGGCGTCCACAATCTCGCCGTTCAGAAGCACGTCAAGCTTTACAAGGTCGCTTTCGCGGTAATCCAAAAGCTCGTAGTCAAGCGAGGCATAACCGCGCGTGCGGCTTTTAAGCGCGTCGAAGAAGTCGTAGATGATTTCGCCAAGCGGAAGCTCGTAGTGAAGCTCGACCCTGTCGCCGCCCGTGCCGTCGATATAGGTCATGTCCCTGTACACTCCGCGCCGCTCCTGACACAGTTCCATAAGGCTTCCCACATAACTCTGCGGCGTCATTATCGAGGCCTTTACAAAGGGTTCTTCGGCGGAGTGTATCTGCGAGGGGTCGGGATAGGCAAGGGGGTTGTCGATAAAGCGCTTTGTGCCGTCGGTCAGGGTAAGTTTGTAAACGACGCTTGGGGCGGTGGTGATAAGGTCAAGGTTATACTCGCGCTCAAGGCGCTCTTGTATAACCTCCATATGCAGAAGTCCGAGGAAGCCGCAGCGGAATCCGTAGCCAAGCGCCACCGAAGTCTCCGGCTCGAAGGTAAGGGACGCGTCGTTAAGGTAAAGCTTTTCAAGCGCGTCGCGCAGATCCGGGTATTTAGAGCCGTCTGCGGGGTACACGCCCGAAAACACCATCGGCTGCGCCTTTCTGTATCCGGGCAGAGCCTCCGCCGCGCCGCTCTGGGCAAGGGTGACGGTGTCGCCCACCTGTACGTCGCGCACGGTCTTTATCGACGCGGTGAAATAGCCCACCTCGCCCGCCGAAAGCTTCTCGCACGGCTCGAAGCCAAGGGGTCTTAAATAGCCCGCCTCGACAACAAGGTACTCCGCCCCGGCGGACATCATGCGCACGGTGTCCCCGGCGGCAAGTTCCCCGTCGATAAGGCGCACATAGACGATAACGCCCCGGTAAGAGTCGTACTGGCTGTCAAAGATAAGCGCGCGCAGGGGCGCGCCCCGGTCGCCCGCCGGGGGCGGGACGTTTTTCGCCACGCATTCAAGCACCGCGTCTATGCCAAGGCCAAGCTTCGCGGAAATACGCGGCGCGTCCGCGGCGGGAAGCCCGATAATGTCCTCGATTTCCGCCGCGGCCCGTTCGGGGTCTGCGGCGGGCAGGTCTATCTTGTTTATAACCGGAAGAAGCTCTAGGTTATGCTCGATCGCCAGATAGGCGTTTGCAAGCGTCTGCGCCTCGATCCCCTGGGCTGCGTCCACCACGAGAATCGCCCCCTCGCACGCCGCGAGCGAGCGGCTTACCTCGTAGTTGAAGTCCACATGACCCGGCGTGTCGATAAGGTTGAAGGCGTACTCCGTACCCTCGGCGGATACATACGCAAGGCGCACGGCGCGCGCCTTTATCGTAATGCCGCGCTCGCGCTCTAGCTCCATATTGTCAAGAAGCTGGTCTTCCATCTCGCGCCGCTCTACCGCGCGCGTCGCCTCGATAATACGGTCGGCAAGGGTGGATTTCCCGTGGTCGATATGCGCGATTATACAGAAGTTTCTGATATTACTTTGGTCAGACATGTGAATTCTCCTAATTTTTCTGTGTAACAAATTATATCTTGCACATTATAGCATTGAAGATTAGAATAGTAAAGAAAGAAGAGCGCCCCGTCCGAGCAGGCGTAATAAGGAGCTGCAGCGTTGGCCAACCCAAGGCCGCGCCGAGCGCGGACTGGTTGGACAGAGCGCAAGCGCCTTATTGCGCCGCCCGCGAGGACGAAGGGCGCTTGACAGGAAAGAAGAGCGCCCCGCCCGAGCAGGCGTGACTCCTGCCGGTTGCGGTCGTGGTAACGGGCGGGACGCACAATGTGCGTCCCCTACACGCAAACCCAACCGTTACAATGTTTTTAGGGCGCGACCCCTTGCCTCCCCCGAAGGGGGAGGCAAGGAAAACTCCCGGCCCTGCGGGGCCACCCTCTTGTCCCAAGAGGGCAAGGAGTGGCCTTGTGCGCTCGCCATAACCCTCTTTAGAAAAGAGGGTGGACGCCGACAGGCGGACGGGTGTTTTGACCAAAACGGCGGCATCCGCCCCGTCCGAGCAGGCACTTTAAGTCCCGTGCCTTGCACAGAAAGAGATGAACAAGATGTTTGACAGAAAGGCCACGATGCGCCTTTTCTGGCCGGTGCTTGTCGAGCAGACTTTTGCCGTTACGATAAACTTCCTCGCCACCCTTATGGTGCGCGGGGTGTCCGAGGACGCCATGGCGGGGGTCGGACTTGTCGGCATACTGAACGTATTGGTGATGAACGCCTTTTCCGCCGTGTCGGCGGGCGTGTCGGTGGTGGTAAGCCAGTGTACCGGGCGTGAGGATTATAAGGGCGCGGGGCGGGCGGGCGCGCAGTCGGTGGTTCTTGTGCTTTACCTGTCGGCGGCGATAGGCGGCCTTTTGGCGCTTACGGCAAGACCGATACTGAACCTTTTGTACGGTAACGCCGAACCGGGCGTACTGGACGCGGCGCATATATTCTTTGTACACTCCTGTCTGTCCATGCCCTTCCTTGCGCTGTTCACCGTTCTAAGCGGCATTGTGCGAAGCACGGGCAACGCGCGGCTTCCGATGTTCTGCTCGGTGCTGTCTAACATCACCTATGTCGCGGCGGGCGCGCTTTGCATAAACGTTTTGGGTATGGAGGTAAACGGCGCGGGCGCGGCGATGGATTTCTCGCGCTTTGTGCCGGCGCTTCTTATGGGGATTTTTATGCTGCGCGGGAAAAGCGGGGTCTTCCTCTCGCGCCTTACGCCGAGACTTGATATGAAAATACTGTCGCCGGTCTTGAAAATCGCCGTCCCGTCCGGCGTGGACTCTATAATTTTCAACGGCGGCAAACTTGTCGTGGGCGTATTCATGTCGGGAATGGGGACGCCCGTCATCACGGCGAATTCCATTGCGAACAATCTGTCGTCAATTACCAACCTGCCCGGAACGGCGCTTCAAATCGTCACAGTGACCATGACCGGACAGGCGTTCGGAAAGGGCGACTTGCGTGAGGCAAGGCGACAGATTACCAGATCGACGCTTGCGGGGATGGCCGCGCTTTGCGTAACCTCTGTCATTATGGTCGTGTTCCTTACGCCCGTGCTTAATCTCTTCCGCCCGTCGCAGGAAACTTTCCGCGTCTCCCGGGACGTAATGCTTATGCTTGCCGTCGCCGCGCCGCTTTTCTGGCCCGCCTCCTTTATTACGCCGCAGGGGCTTCGCGCCAGCAACGACGCGGTGTATACGATGTGGGTGTCGATTGTTTCTATGGTAATCCTGCGCGTAATCGGTTCGTGGTTCCTGGGCGTCGTGCTTGATATGGGGCTTCTTGGCATATGGCTTTCAATGGTTATTGACTGGATTGCCCGCGGCGCGCTTTTTGTGCCAAGGGTAAGGAAAAAGCTCCGTGCGCGGTAAGCCGCCGTTCAAGCCGCCGTTCACGGCTTCAAAAACTTTGACATAATGCCAATTCTTTGTTATAATGATTTGGAATACGCAAAGGAGGTATCGCAATGGAGGCAAACAGCAAGGGATACTATGACATCACGCCCGAGATTCTGCGGCTTACGAAGTTTTGCGAAGACCAAGCGATTCCCTCGAATGCCTTTAAGGAATACCAGGTGTTTCGCGGGCTTCGTGACCTGAACGGCAACGGCGTCCGGGCGGGTCTTACCAATATCTGCGACGTTACCGCGAAGCGCGTGGTCAACGGCGTTGAAGAGCCGATGGACGGCAAGCTTTATTACCAGGGTATCGACGTAGAGGATATCGTGGCCGGTTTCCTGCGCGAAAACCGCTTCGGGTTCGAGGAAATCGTCTATCTTCTGCTTTTCGGCGCGCTTCCAAGCGCAAGCGAGCTTAAAAATTTCACCGAGCTTCTGCGCGGGTACGGTTCGCTGCCGCCAAAATTCACGCGGGACATAATCATGAAGGCCCCGTCCAAGGACATGATGAACACCTTGGCGCGAAGCGTGCTTATGCTTTACTATTACGACCCCAACCCCGACGATATCTCAATTCCAAACGTCCTGCGCCAGTGCCTTCAGCTTATCGCCCAGTTCCCGCTGCTCGCGGTGTACGGCTATCGGGCGTTCAGCCACTACGAGAAGGGGCGCAGTCTTGTCATACACCAGCCCGACCCCGCCCTTTCAATGGCGGAGAACTTCCTTCATATACTGCGTCCCAGTCAGCAGTACACCCCGCTGGAGGCGCATATCCTCGACCTTGCAATGGTTCTTCACGCCGACCACGGCGGCGGCAACAACTCCGCGTTTACAACGCGGGTTGTGTCGTCCTCCGGCTCGGATACATACAGCACCATCGCGGCGGCGCTTGGAAGCCTTAAAGGACCCAAGCACGGCGGCGCGAACGCCGAGGTCATGGGCATGATGGCCGACCTTCAGACTACGCTTAAAGACCCCACGGACGAAACCCAAGTCGCCGACTATATCGAGCGGCTTGTTGACAAAAAGGCGTACGACCGCGCGGGGCTTGTCTACGGCATAGGCCACGCAATATACTCGCTTTCCGACCCGCGCGCGCGCGTTTTCGAGTCCTTTGTTAAGCAGTTAAGCGCCGAGAAGAAACGCGAGCGTGAGTACGAGACATATGCCCTTGTCGCGCGGCTCGCGCCGCAGATTATCGCGGAAAAGCACCAGATGTACAAGGGCGTTTCCGCAAACATCGACTTCTACAGCGGCTTTGTCTACGATATGCTCGGCCTTCCGCGCGAACTGTTCACGCCCGTGTTCGCCATAAGCCGCATCGCGGGCTGGAGCGCCCACCGCATCGAGGAAATCGTAAGCGGCGGCAGAATCATACGCCCCGCCTATAAAAGCGTTTCGCCCCGCAACGCGTATGTGGCGCTTAGCGAGCGATAAACGCGCGTCCGCCGCAGGAAAGGGCTGTGTTCACCCCTCCCTGCGGGGAGTTCGGGCGCACAATGTGCGCCCCTGTACAGAACGGGGAACTCAAATCATAAAAATCGCTTGCAAAGGTGAAAATGATGTGTTAGAATGGTGTCGGTCTTGATATCCGGGTGTGGCGCAGCTTGGTAGCGCGCTTGAATGGGGTTCAAGAGGCCGCAGGTTCAACTCCTGTCACTCGGACCACCTTACAAGAAAAACCGCCGTTTCCGGCGGTTTTTCGTATTCCAGACAAACTATAGAACGGGACGTCGAGGACGCCGTCCCCTACGGTCAAAACACCCGTCCGCCTTTGGCGGCCACCCTCTTTTCTAAAGAGGGTTTTGCAGTGCGCGACGCCCCCGGCGCGCCCCGCATCGGCCGCAGCCTTTACCTTTTCTTCGGGACTACCCGGCCTTCCTCCTGTGCGCAAGACCCCACCAGACAAGCCCCGCAATAACGGCGGCAAGTATCCCGGCGGCTATCCATACGAAGACCCACATAGACGACGTAACCGACATTATGCGCCTGCCCGCCGCGTCGAAGGCGTTTGAGAAAGCCTTTTCGTCCGCGCCGCCCTTAGTGTACCTGTCGATATAGTCAAGCAGTATCTGTCCCGCCTCGGTGTCGATAACCCCCGAGGCCAAGCCGCCGGTAAAGTAGGAAGCGCTGTAGTCTGCGCCGTCCGGCGAACAGACGACAAGCAAATGCCCGCCGTCCGCGAACAACTGCCCGTACAGCGCCGTCCCGGCGGTTTGTGCGCCGTCCGATAAGTACAGGTACGGCTGAACGCCCGTCTTTTGGAAAAAGACGCGCATACCGCGTATAAGTGTGTCTTCGTCGTCTATCAAGCCCAAGAAGTCGGAGTAATAGGGCGTTTCCGCGGTCAGATCCGACGCAAGCGCCGCGCGCCTGACCGTGGAGGCGGTAACGGCGCTTGCGCCGACCGAATAGGGCTGCGAGAACAACGCGCCCGCTATGACCGCAAGCGTTATTACCGAGATAATCACCCCGGCGGCTGTAAGTACGCGCCCGCCGCCGCCCGCGCTTGCGCCCGAACCCCATGTAAGCCGCCGCTGCTTTCTGCGCTTTTCAAACAGTTCGGAAATGCGCGAGCGGCGGCGTTTCTGTATAAACTCGTTTATACCGTAATACTGTATTTCGCGCTCTTCATTGTGATTGCTTTTATTTTTCGGCATGGGTCTTCTCCCTTCGCGCGGGTTTTACCGCTTCGCGGCTGTCAAGCGCCCTTCGCCCTCCCGGACGGTTGGCTAAGCCGCTTCCGCTTTGTCCAAACAGCCCCACTTTGCGGGGCTTGGTTTGGCCAACGCTGCACCGCCTTACCCTCCCTGCGCGGGCGGGGCGCTCTTCGTTTTACATAAGTTCCCGAACCGCCGCCAATGGGTCTTGGGGTATCAGCAGCGCCGGGGGGATGTCAAACAGCGTCCGCGCGCCGCGCGCGCCCTGCGCGTAAAGCCTGTACGCCGCCCGCGCCGTGGCAAGCAGCACCGAGGCGGTAAACTCCGGGTTGGAGTCGAGTTTTATGGAGAACTCGGCGGTTTGGGTATTCGCACCGCCGGTTGTCCCGACGCGGATGACGCTTCCTCCGTGCGGAAGTCCCGCGTGGTTATCCAGAAGCTCGCTTGCGGACACAAAGCGCACCTCGGTGTCATAGTCTTTGAAATAGTCCGGCATTTCCTTGATTTCACGCTCTATACGCGCCCTGTCTGCGCCCTCGGCGGCCGCCACGAAGCAAAGCCTTGTGTGCTTCTCCCGCGCGGTAAGCTCCGGCGTTTCGCCGCCGCGTATCCTTTGCATCGCGGACTCGCTTGGGATTGTGTACTGCACCGCGTTTTCAACGCCCTTAACGCCGCGTACAGCGTCGGAATGCCCTTGGCTTACGCCCCTTCCCCAGAATGTATAGCCCTTCCCCTTGGGAAGGAAGCTTTCCGTGTAAAGGCGCATAAGAGAGAAAAGGCCGGGATCCCACCCGGCGGATATAACCGAGAGGTTTCCGCCCAAGGCGGCGGCCTTGTCCATCGCGTCAAGGTACGCGGGGATTTTCGCGTGGGTGTCAAAGCTGTCCACGGTGCTGAACATTCGCGCAAGCTCCGGCCCCTGGACGGGCAGGTCGTTTGCCGAACCGCCGCACAGCAGCATAACGTCCAGCTCACCGCGCCACTGCGCCGCGTCCCCCATACGCACGGCGGGTACGCCGGTATCGGGCAAGTCGCCGGGATTCCTTCTTGTAAAGACTGCCCGCAGCGTCATATCCGGGTTTTTGCCGATCTCTGACACGCAGGCGCGCCCCAAATTGCCGTACCCGCAAATCCCAAGTCTTATTTGGCTCTCCACCGTAAGTCTCTCCTCTTTTTACAGTTCGCCTATAAACTCGCGCAGGCGCGAAAGCGCCTGTTTAATACTGTCTATAGAATACGCGTAGGAACATCTGACATGCCCCTCGCCGCACTGCCCGAAGGCCGTTCCGGGTACCACCGCAAGGCGCTTTTCGTAAAGCAGTTTTGTGCAGAAGTCCTCGGCGCTTAAACCGAAGCGGGCGATACTGGGGAACAGGTAAAACGCGCCCTTTGCCTCGAAGCAGTCGATGCCCATCTTGCCAAACTCGTCAAGCATAAAGCGCCGCCGCGTGTCGTACTCCGCGCGCATGGCCTGCACCCCGGCGTCGCCGGAACGCAGCGCTTCCAGCCCGCCGTACTGCGCCGTCGTCGGGGCGCACATAAGGACGTACTGGTGTATTTTCGTCATGGCCGCGATAATCTCTTCCGGGCCGCAGGCAAAGCCAAGCCGCCACCCGGTCATGGCGAACGCCTTTGAAAAGCCGTTCAGCACAATGGTTTTCTCATACATGCCCGGAAGCGACGCGATACTTACATGCGCGTTTTCCCCATAGGTCAGTTCGCTGTAAATCTCGTCGCTTATAACCGCGATGTCATGCCCGCGCAGCAGCGCCGCCAGGCTTTCCAAATCCCCGCGTTCCAGCACCGCGCCGGTGGGGTTGTTCGGATAGCCCAGTATTATCGCCTTCGTGCGGGGCGTGATGCGCGGCGCTATGTCACTGGCCGTCACGCGGAAGTCGTTCCGCGCGCTTGTCGGTACGCTTACCGGAACGCCACCCGCCATAAGGACGCAGGCTCTGTAAGACACAAAGCAAGGCTCGACCACAAGCACTTCGTCGCCGGGGTCTATAAGGGCGCGCATGGCCACGTCAATGCCCTCGCTTGCCCCGACCGTGACAAGCACCTGCTCTTTGGGCGAGTATTCAAGGGCGTACTTGCGGGACATATAGCGGCCTATTTCCTCGCGAAGCTCCATAAGCCCGGCGTTCGATGTGTACATGGTGCGCCTGTTCTCAAGCGAGAATATGGCCTCTTCCCGGATATGCCAAGGCGTGACGAAGTCCGGCTCGCCAACCCCAAGGGAAACGACGTCCTTCATCTCCGACGCCACGTCAAAGAACCGGCGTATGCCGGACGGCGGCATGTCACGGACTGTTTGCGCGATAAGCTCTCTCATGGCGAGACTATCATCCTTTCGTCGCCCTGTTCCCGCCCGCCGAACACAACGCCGTGATCCTTATACTTTTTAAGCACAAAGTGGGTTGCGGTGCTTAGTACGGACTCCAGCGGCGAAAGCTTGTCGGACACGAACATGGAAATGTCTTTAAGCGATTTGCCCTCGATAATAACCGCGAGGTCATAGCCGCCGGACATAAGGTACACCGACTTTACCTCGTCAAAAGAGTATATCCTCTCGGCGATGGAACTGAACCCCTTCCCGCGCGCCGGGGTGACTTTCACCTCGATAAGCGCGGTAAGCGACTCGTCGTCCGTAAGCTCCCAGTTAATAAGCGTACCGTATCCGCAGATAACCCGCGCTTTTTCAAGCGCCGCGATTTCCGCGCTTACCGCGCTTTCCTCCGCGCCCAGATACACGGCGATCTCCTTCGCAGTAAGCTTGGCGTTCTTCTCTATAAGCGTAAGAATCTCCCGCTGAAGACTTTGCCCGTTTTGCATATGCTTTACCTCTCTTCCGGCGGTCTTTGACGCGCCCTAGGTATGTATTATCCGATATTTTGGGGCGTACGTCAAGAACTTAATCGTCGGCACACATATAAAAAGCCTTCTCCGGGCGGTCATCGGAGAAGGCTTTTTATATTCGGCCCGCGGCGGCTATTTCCGCCTATCTTTCCTGAAGCACAGGAACCAGTCAAGGCAATAGGCGTCTTCTCCGGGGTCCTCCGCGCGTTTTTCCGCGCCGTCCATCGTGCCCGGAATCGGCAGGATAACGTCATCGCCCGGACGCCAGTCGGCGGGCGTTGCGCAGGCTTCGGCATCCGCCTTTTGAAGGCCGATTAGGATGCGCTTGATTTCGTCGAAATTGCGCCCAAGCGAACCGGGGTAATACAAAACCGTCCGCACGATGCCCTTGGGATCGACCACAAACACCGCGCGCACGGCGGCTGTCGTGCTGAAATTCGGCTGTATCATGCCGTACTTATTGGCAACGTCCATGCGGATGTCGGCAATAAGCGGGAAGCGCACTTTTACGTGCTTTATGTGCTTCCACTCAAGTTTTTCGATGGTGCGCAGCCATGCTATATGGCTTGCCAGCGAGTCCACGGACAACCCAAGAAGCGCGCAGTTCAGTTCCTTAAACTCCTCCGCCAGCGAGGCAAACGTCATAAACTCTGTTGTGCACACGGGCGTGAAGTCGCTTGGGTGTGAAAACAGTATAACCCATTGCCCGGTGAAGTCGGCGGGGAAATTGATATCGCCGTTCGTGGTCACCGCCTTGAAGGCGGGCGCGGCGTCCCCGATTAAAGGGAAGCTTACCGCGTTTGTGTTCTCTTCCATTGCCTATACTCCTTCCAATCTTATGTATCCGTCGTCAAACTCTGCGCCGACGTGGTTTGCGTTGCAGAACGGTTTGTTTTCGGACTCTCCGCAGCGGCACAGCATGACGCGGTTGCGGACTTCGTATTCCGTACCGTCGGCGGCCTCGACCGTTATGGGGCCTTTCACGAAAATACCGGAGCTTACGCCCTTTTCCGGATCCTGCATAATGATTATTTCCGGCTTTGACTCTTCCTCAAGCGGGTTCATATCCTTGTCCGTCATCACAAGGCGTCCGGCGGGACACTCGCCTGCGGCCTTGATCGCCGCTTCCCGGTTTTGGCTGTTTGAATCCTTCTCGGTAAGACTCCACACGTCGCCGCGCGCCGTGTGGCAGAACCGGGCGAACGCGCAGCGGTGGTCGTCAAGAAGATACATCGAAGTGCCGGTGGTGATGTCGGAAACCCTTTGCGCATAGGGCTTGCGAGAGGCTGTTTCTGTCCCGTCAAACGCCGCCGGGACATGCGCTCCGTCGCAAAACGGCGCGTTTTTTGAATTGCCGCAACGGCACAGCGCGTAAGTCTCCGCCTGGGGCAGAGTACGCCCTTCGCTTAATGTGTAGTGATGTCCCTGCGGTGTAATGACCATTTCCCGGATGGGGATACCCCCGGATACCAAATAAGGTCCGTTTTTCGTAATCTTGACGCGCATGAGATCCACCCCATAATTTAGTAATAGGACATCCTGTTTTCGCTGTATACAGAACCGCTTGTATGCGCCGCCTGATCCCCCTTTTTTGTGTTCTTTGTACCAATTATGCCCTGCCGGGGGCAACCTGTCAATTTGTTTAAAAATCCTCTGATTCTTTTTTGTGGCAATAATTGGGCAATTCGTTGGAAATTCCGCCGCCCTGTTCAAAAAGCGCTCAAAAATAATTATGGTAACTATTGACATAAAGTTTGGAGCATGTTAAAATGATAACCATTCTCATTTTTGCGGGAGAGGGCGGGTAAAATGATTACATTCAAAAACGTCGTCAAACGTTTCGGCGCGCTTGCGCTTACGTATGACGACTATACGTTCCAGCGCGGCAGGACATATCTTGTTTTGGGCGCTTCCGGGTGCGGCAAGACCACGCTGCTTAACCTTATCGCGGGGGTGACGGCGGCGGACGGCGGCCAAATCGTTATTGACGGCCAGGATATTACGGCACAGAGCCCGTCCGTCCGCGACAGGCTTAGAACCCGCCGCATCGGCTATATATATCAGGATTTCAAGCTTATAGAGAACATGACCGCCGAAGATAACATCCGGGTGCTGGAGATGTGCGGCGTGCGCTCGGACGGGCTTTCCGAGCTTGCAAAGCGCCTTGAGATAGAAGACAAGCTTAAACGCAAAGTGCGCACCCTCTCCGGCGGGGAGAAGCAGCGCGTCGCCATCGCCCGCGCGCTTGTAAAGTCGCCGGACATCCTTCTTGCGGACGAGCCGACCGGAAGCCTGCATTTTGAAATCGGGGAAGAGGTTATTAAAAAGCTTCTCGAATGCGCGAAGGGGAAACTGCTTATCGCGGTGTCGCACGACACGCGCCTTGCGGCGTATTTCGACGCGGTGATAGACCTTACCGCGCAGGGGGGGCATAAAAATGTTTAGGTTCGCCATGAAGCATATGGCCGTCCGGTTCGGCAAAAACGCGCTTATCGCGCTTTCCGTTATAATCACCCTTGCCGTCTCCCTTTTGGCCTGTAACATATCCGGGCAGGTTCGCGACGGAATACTAAGCGCATATAGATACTACGACACGGTAATCGGCCCCGCCGGAAGCCAGACGCAGCTTGTAATGAACACGCTTTTTTTCACCGACCAGCCGCTTGGCCTTATACCGTACGAAACGCTTGAAACACTGCGCGCGGACAACCGCGTAACCGCCGCCATACCGTTCGCGGCGGGCGACAGCTACGGCGGCGCGCGCATTGTCGGCACCGAACCCGCGTTTCTTGCGCAATACGGTCTGGCGGAAGGAACGCTGTTCTCAAAACCCTATCAGGCGGTTGTCGGGTGGGAGGCCGCGCGCAGGAACGGCCTTCGCCTTGGCGGCACGTTTTACAGCGTACACGGGCTTGACGAAGACGTGGCCGGCCACGAACACAGCGAAGAGGGACAGCTTTACACCGTGGTCGGCATTTTGGGAAGGACGCACACCGCCGCCGACAAGGTGGTTTTCGCGGACATCCACACCGTATGGCAGACCCACGGCCTTGAAGAACATGGCGAGGAACACGAAGACGAAGACCATGACCACGAAGAAGAACACGGCGAAGAGGAGCATGAAGAAGGACACGAGGGAGAGGAACACGAAGAAGAAGGCGAACACTCACACGATGCCGGAGTAACGGCGATTATACTTAACTGCGTAAACCCCGCCGCGCAGATGTCGCTTGCGGCAGAGTATAACCAAATCGCCGGGATGCAGGCCGTCAACCCCGCCCAAGTGATGCGCGAGCTTCAGGATAATGTTGATTTGGCAAGCAATATAGTGTATATTCTATGCGGGGTAATCCTCGCGATGAACCTTTTCATTATCTGCGTCATAACCATGCTTAATATGATCGACATACGCGCCGACATTACCCTTCTTCGTATGATAGGCGTTTCAAAGGGGCGTATCCAGTCGGTCACAGCCATCCAGGGCGCGGTTATCGCGCTTGTGTCGGCGCTTGCCGGGTTCGGCGTCTCGCGGCTTCTCATGCCGCTTATCGGCGCGGTTACGGAAAGCATGGGCATACTGCTTAACACCGGGCTTGTCTATGGGATTGAGTTCGCCGTTACCGCGGCGGTTATCGCCATGACGGTTTTGCCCCTTGCCTTGGCGGTACGCGTAAGTTTGAGTAAGGAGATTATCAATGATACCTAAATCCGCGTCTAAACTCGCCGCCCTTGCGCTTTGCGCCCTGATACTGCTTGCGCTGTGTTCCGCCTGCGCCAGTCCGCCGCAGGGGGCGCTTGCGCTTCGCTTTAACGAGGATTTCGATACCGACAAATACGACGGGCGCGAGGTGACGATGCGCGGGTATATGTCCACTCTGTCGCCGCTTGACGGAAGGTTTTTTTATCTTATGAACCTTCCGTACCAGGTCTGCCCGTTCTGCCTTCCGAACACCATGACTGTCGTCAACACCGTCACCGTATACGCCCCGCAGGGGGATCGTTTCGGCTTCGACGACAGACCCATAGAGGTCACCGGCACGTTTAAGGCGGGCGAGTTTACCGACGAATTTGGGTATCAGTACCCGTTTGTAATCGAAAACGCAACATACAAGGTCGCGGACACAAACGAGATGTCAGAAAACATGAAAATGTACGGCTCTCTGGCGCAGGACGGCATCATACTTGAGGTAATGGCACTGTCGATAAGGGTTGACCAGAACGCGTTCTTCGGGCTTTTAGGCCTTACTGAAAACGACATCGTCAAAATCGACGACGCCGAGTTCGACGCGCTTATACGCCGCGTAGAGGCGATAAGCAAAAGCGCGTATACCGAGTTTACCGATATTATAAAGGATTTCAAGGCATTTAACAAAGACGTTAACGCGCATATCGACATACGGGACTATGCGTACAATACGTCCGCCGAGATGGAAGAACAGTATTTTTTGCTGGTTGACCGCCTTAACGCGTGGCTTATTAAGTTCGAGGTATAGATGGACGCGAAAGAGCTTCTGCTTGGACACATGGAGGACTTGGCGGCACGGGCGGCCAAGTCCGGGCGCGCCGCGTCCCGCTTTCTGACCCCCGCCGAGGCAAGAAGCGTCTTCGAACGCTTTTCGCGCCGAAATGACGCCGAGCTGTCCTTTGACGGCGGGTTCGCGGACGCCGAGCGCGTACGCGCGGTTTTCCTGTCCGGCGGAACTTTTGCCCGGAACGAGCTTTTCACCGCGCTTAAAATCGACGTCCCCCCGCAGGAGAAGACGCCGGGACACCGCGACGTCCTTGGCGCGCTTATGGCGCTTGGCGTCGAGCGCGGCGTGCTTGGCGATATCCTTGAAGACCCGCTTTGCCTTGTCTGCCTGCCGGAGTTAGGGGCGTACATCTCGGAAGCGCTTACCTCGGTTGGCCGCGCCCGTGTCCGCGTAAGCCAGATAAGTTTAAGCCGGATTCCCGAGAAAACGGAAACCCTTTCGCTTAAAACGGACACGGTGGCCTCGCTTCGCTTAGACGCCGTTCTCGGCGCGGCCTTCGGCCTAAGCCGGGGCAGCGCCGCCGGGCTTATCGCCGCCGGGCGCGTAAGCGTTGACCATGAGGTATGCCTTCAACCCGCCAAAGAGCTTAAAGAAACCGCGCTTCTGTCCGTACGCGGTCTTGGCCGCGCGAAGCTTGCCGAGGTCGGCGGAATGTCGAAAAAAGGGCGGATTTTTGTAAAAATCGGGCTTTACGGAAGGTAAGACCGCG
>JAISVI010000138.1 GCA_031271665.1 Oscillospiraceae bacterium | reverse complement strand
TACATGCTGTGTGTTATACTTTGTCGGGCAATTATTCAACATTTGTCAAAAGGTGGTAGGCCATGTGATCAAAGAGGAAATGTCACGTCTTAACAGACTTTCGCAAAGCGCGCAGAAATTCAGTGACCTTTACGAAATTATTACGACGCCCACGCCGGACCGACCCGCGGCCATGTGGCTTGACGCGGACGGAAACGAACGCTCGCGCAGCTTCAAAGAGTTTGCCGGGGACGTCCGCGCGGCCGCCGCGCTTTTCAGACGGCGCATCGGCGAAAGCGGCGAGGGCAGCTTCGTCGCCCTCGCGATGGGCAACGGCTATTACTGGCCCGTGGCGTTCTGGGGTCTTCTTATGGCGGGATATAAGCCCGTGCTGCTTGACGCGTCGGGCAGCGCCCAGCTGCTTGGCGGCCTTATATACGACTCCGGCGCAACTGCGGCCGTCGGAACGGCGGAATTTCCGGCGGGAATGAAAGTCGTCACGCCGGACGAGATTGCCAAAGCGATGCCGTCCGAGGGGTTTAAGGCGCGCTTCGCGAACGAGATGGCGCTTTGCACTTCCGGGACTACAAGCACCTCAAAGGTCTATGTGTTCGGAGAAAGGGCAATAGTAGGCCAGATTGTCGGCGTTATCGCGAAGGTCAAACAATGCCCGCGCCTTGTCGAGGACGATAAAGACCCCGTGCGGCATCTGGCGTTTCTTCCGCTGCATCACGTATTCGGGTTCATTGTACACTGCATGATGTTCCCCTGCGTCGGCAAGACCGTGGTGTACCTTGCCGACCGCTCGCCGGCCACGATACAGGAAACATGCAAGCGCTTCCGCGTAACAAACCTTGTCGTCGTGCCGCTTTTGCTTAACAATCTGGCAAGCGGGATTTGGCGCAACGCGAAACTGGAGGGGAAGGAAGTCCCGCTTAAAAAGCTGTTCGCGGTAAGCTCGTTCATCCAGCGCGTATTCCCGAAATCCGGACCGGATATCGCGTCAAGGTTTACAAAATCCATACAGAACCGTCTGCTTGGCGATTCAATCCGCACGGTGATTGTGGGCGGAAGCCATGTCCCGGCGGACACGCTTAAAACAGTGGGCGCGCTTGGCTATTACACTTTGCCGGGATTCGGCATGACGGAATGCGGGATTACGTCCTTTGAGTCAAGACCGCAGCCGCGTTTCCGCGCCTCGGGCTGCACAGGCGCGCCCCTCGGCGGAGTGGAGTACAAGACGGTGGACGCGGACGGAAGGCCGGTCGCGGTGGGCGAGCTGTGCATACGCGGCGCAAGCATGCACAGGGCGCGCTTTACGGCGGGCAGGCGGCTTCCCTCCGACTGCGACGGGGACGGGTGGTTCCGCACCGGCGACATCGCGCGCCTTGACAACGGTAATCTGTACATAGAGGGCCGCCTTAAAGAGGTTATTATCAACGAATCCGGCGAGAACGTCTATCCCGACGAGTTAGAGGACGAGTTCCGCGGCGTCATGGATGTGGAACACCTTTGCATCCTTGCCCTTGGGGGAATCGCGCCCTATCAGGACATAGCGCTTGTTTTCCGGCTTAAGGACGGCGGCGCCGAGGCGCAGAAGATCGCCGCGGCCGCCGTGCAGATATCACAGATAAACGCGGCGCTTCCGATACATAAGCGCGTACGCAAGCTGTACTTCACTTCCCAGCCGCTTCCGCTTGCCAACGGCATCAAGGTGCGCAGGCAGAAACTTGGCGAGATGATTAAGGACAAAGAGATAGTCGTGCGCCTTATTGAAATGGGTACGGGCGCGATGTCCGTGCCGCAGTCCGGCACAGAGGAAACGCCCCCGGAGCTGTTCGAGCTGCGCGGGCAGGTCGCGCGCTGCGTGGCCGAGGTGTTGAAGCTTCCGCCGGAAGAAATCGGCTTTGACAAGCATTTTCTGAACGACCTTGGCGGCGACAGCCTTGACAGCCTTAACCTTCTTGTAAAGGCGGAAACCGTGTTCGCCCTTACCCTTGACGACGCCGCGTACCGCAAGTGCGCCACCGTGAACGACCTAGCGCGGCTTATCTGGCGCACGCGCACGGGGGCGGCCGATACCGCCGTGAAAGAACCCGAGGCCCAGGTCACGCAAATCGCCTCGTTCACGGATTCGCGCGAATACCTTGCCTTCCGGCAGCGGCTTGAGGGGATGGCGGGCGTCTCCGACCCCTATTTTATCCGCCACGACAGCGTTCTGCGCGACGTATCGACGGTCGGCGGGCGCGATGTGCTTAACTTCGCCTCTTATAACTACCTGTGCATGAGCGGACACCCCGAGACGGTACTCGCCGCGCGCGAGGCCGCCGAGCGCTACGGCACAAGCGCAAGCGGAAGCCGCCTTCTGGCGGGCGAGAAAACCATGTTCCGCGAACTTGAAAGCGAGATCTCCGCGTGGAAGCACACCCAGGGCGCGCTTGTTTTGGTGGGCGGGCATTCCACCAACGTGACCTTTGTCGGCAGCTTCTGCAACGAGCATGACCTTATCCTGTACGACGCGTTAAGCCATAACTCGATAATCCAGGGATGCGAGCTGTCCCGCGCAACCTGCCGCGCCTTTCCGCACAACGACGTAAGCGTGCTTAAAGGCATTTTACAGATGTGCCGCGCGCGCTTTGAAAAGGTGCTTCTTGTGGTAG
This sequence comes from Oscillospiraceae bacterium, assembly GCA_031271665.1. Taxonomy (GTDB): domain Bacteria; phylum Bacillota; class Clostridia; order Oscillospirales; family UBA929; genus WRLJ01. The sequence continues at coordinate 6,600 of JAISVI010000138.1, read as the reverse complement.
AGGGCGTGTACAGCATGGACGGCGACATCGCCCCCATAGACGAGTTTGTGAAGCTTAAAAAAGAGTTCGGGCTTTTCCTTATGGTGGACGAGGCGCACTCCTCCTGCGTCCTTGGCGAGACGGGCGGCGGCGTTGACGAGCATTTCGGCCTTGCCCCGGACGATATAGACATTAAGATGGGTACGCTGTCCAAGGGGCTTGGCTCCTGCGGCGGCTATCTTGCCGGAAAGCAGGAGCTTATTGAGTACCTTCGCTATAACATGCCCGGCTTTGTGTTCTCCGTGGGTATAAGCCCGCCTGTGGCGGCGGCGGCGCTTGCGGCGCTGCGCGTGATAAAGAAGGACACTTCCCATGTCGCGTCGCTTAGAAAGAACATCGCGCGTTTTGTCACGGCCGCGCGGAACGCGGGGCTTGACACCTGCCTTGGCGGCGAAACGGCGATAATCCCCGTCCTTATCGGAAGCGACGAAAACGCGTTCAGACTTTCGGAACTGCTTCTCAAGCGCGGGGTATGCGTACCCCCGGCGGTATATCCGGCGGTACCCGCGGGTTCTGCCCGCCTGCGCTTCTGCGTGACAAGCGGACATAAAGACGAGCAAATCGACTTCGCCGTCGCCCAGCTTTTAGAGGCCGCGCGGGAGGCCGGAATCATCCTTCCCAAAAAGAGCGCCGCAAGCTGATATGGGCAAAGTCGCGGTCATAACCGGCGCCACAAGCGGTATCGGGCTTGAAACCGCCCGGCTTCTTTCCGGACGCGGATATACGGTCTATTCAATAAGCCGGGGCGCGGGCGGCTTGCCGGGCGTTACATACCTGCGGGCCGACGTGACAAGCGAAGAAGAGATACGCGCCGCTTTCGACGTTATTTCCGGCGCAGCGGCGGGCATCGACCTTTTAATAAACAACGCCGGGTACGGCGTCTCCGGCGCATGCGAGTTCACCGCGCCCGACGACGCCGCGCGCCAGTTAGAGGTAAATTTTCTGGGCGCGCTTCGCTGTCTGCGATTCGCCCTGCCGCTTATGCGCGGGCGCGGGGGGCGAGTTATAAACGTCAGTTCCATGGCGGCGGTGTTCCCCGTGCCGTTCCACGCTCTGTACTCCGCTTCCAAGGCCGCCCTTAACGCTTTAAGCCTTGCCCTTGGAAACGAGCTTGCGCCCCACGGCGTAAGCGTCTGCGCCGTCATGCCCGGCGACGTGAGGACGCCCTTCGCGGCCTCGCGCCGGAAAAACGCGGAAGACGGCGTATACGCGCGCGTTGCCGGGCGCGCCGTGGCGGTCATGGAGCGCGACGAAGAACATGGCGCAAGCGCGGCGCGCACCGCCGAAAGGATCGTCAAGATCGCGCTTGGGAAACGCGTAAGGCCGCTTTACGCGCTTGGGGCGGGGTACAAAACGCTTTACTTTCTGGCAAGGTTTTTGCCCGCAAACCTTGTCTGCCGCATACTTAGGAAAATCTACTGCGGTGTTTTCTGACGCGCGGCCTCTGCGCACCTGCAATAAGACGCCCCGTACCCGGCGAATTGCCGGATACGGGGCGTTTCGGATTGATGACACAGTCGTGCAGACATGCGCCGTTTTGCCCGGCAAGTGTGAAAAACTTCACAAAACCGCGGTTTTGCTCCAGTTTTCCGCACCCTGCAGCTCGCTGCGTTCGGGGCAAAACGGCGCTCTGCAACCTGCGTCTACATAGACAGCCCTGTGGCTATCTGCTGCACCCAGACATTTGTCCGCCCCCCGCTTGCGGAGGTGAACAAATTCACGTCGTAAATGCTCCACAGCCCAGTGGCCGGGTCTTGCTGGCGGATGCGGGTTGTATGGAACTCGTTCGACCGGGTGTATACTGTCGTGTCGATTACTGTCGGGGTGGTGGTAAATGTCGTGTTGTCCCATGACGCGGAATCAACCATTGTCGCGTCGTACTGGGCGTTTTTCTTAACGTCCGCCAAAACGGTTCCGGTCGCCGCGGCAAGCTGTACTCCTACCTGTCCCGTGCCTTGGTGGCTTACTATATAGTCCATGTTCCCCACTCTGGTGCGCATTGTGCTGCCCGGCGCGGAAAGGTTAGCGCTTTGCACGCCGTCAACCGCCGCCTGGCGCAGGTTGGGCGTCTGATAGCTTCCGTTTCTGTCGGTTACGGTCAAAATGTACTCATTCGGCGTATTGGCGCTTACCGTCACCGTCGGGGACACGCCGTCCGCGCCCGTCGCTCCGGCCGCCCCCGCCTGGCCTTCCGCCCCCTGAACGCCCTGCGGTCCTTGGACGCCTTGGATACCCTGCGGCCCGGTGGGGCCGACCGCTCCGGCGGGGCCAACCGGACCCGCCGGACCTTGAAGCCCCTGAATGCCTTGGATGCCCTGCGGGCCGCTTACGCCCGTCGCGCCGGCCGCTCCCGCCGAACCCGCCGGGCCTTGGATTCCCTGAATACCCTGCGGGCCGGTTTCGCCGGTTACGCCCGCCGAGCCTTGATTACCCTGAACGCCTTGAATGCCTTGAAGACCCTGCGGGCCCGTGACGCCCGGCGCGCCTGTCGCGCCGCGGATTCCCTGACGCCCCTGAAGACCCTGCGGGCCCATGACTCCGACCGGACCCATCGGGCCCGGCGGGCCCTGCACGCCCTGCATACCCTGCGATCCCGCCGCGCCGGGAAGACCTGTCGGACCTGCCGGCCCCTGAAGCCCCTGCACGCCCTGCGGCCCCGCCGCCCCGTCGGTACCCGTCGGTCCCTGCGGCCCCTGTATGCCCTGTATGCCCTGCGGCCCGGCCTCTCCCGCCGGACCGGTAAGCCCCTGAACGCCCTGTACGCCTTGAAGTCCCTGCGGACCGGTGATACCGGCGGCGCCTGTCGGTCCCTGAATACCCTGACGCCCCTGAAGACCCTGCGGGCCGGGAAGTCCGGGCGCGCCTGTCGGCCCTATCGGCCCCTGAATGCCTTGGACTCCCTGCGGTCCCGGCGTTCCGGGCGTTCCGGCAGCGCCCGTCGCACCCGGCGGGCCTTGGATACCCTGTACGCCCTGCGGCCCTGTCGCGCCGTTTTCGCCCATGACTCCGGCGACGCCCTGCGGCCCTTGGACGCCCTGCGGCCCCGTCTCGCCAATGCTTCCGTCCTTGCCCGGAACGCCCTGTACCCCCTGCACTCCCTGCGGGCCTGTCGCGCCCCTGACTCCCGCGGGTCCCGCAGATCCGCGAACCCCCTGCGAACCCTGCGGCCCGGGCGCTCCGGCGCTGCCGGTCGTCCCTGCCGGACCCTGCATACCCTGTACGCCCTGCGGCCCGGGTGTTCCCGCAACGCCCGCCGGCCCTGCCGGCCCCGCCGGGCCTTGGATGCCCTGCGGCCCTTTCTCTCCGGCAGCGCCGGGAACTCCGGCTGGGCCTTGCGGCCCCGGATTGCCCTGCGGCCCTGTAGCTCCGGGAACTCCCGGGAGACCCTGCGGCCCCTGAATACCCTGAAGTCCCTGCGGCCCCGGCGCGCCGATTCTTCCGACAGAACCGGCAAGCCCCGCCGGGCCGCGCAGCCCCTGAACGCCCTGCGGCCCGGTAGCCCCGGCTTTTCCCACGGGCCCCGCGGGTCCTATTGCCCCCTGAATACCCTGCGGCCCTTGCGGTCCTGTTGTTCCGCACTTGCCCGCGGGTCCCTGCGGTCCCATTGGGCCGCAAGGGCCGCAAGGGCCAATCGGCCCGCAGAAGCAGTTTACCGTATCTTCGCATTGCTCCGGCCCGAATCTGGTTACTTTCATCGGTACTTCTTTTTTTGTGGTACGGCACGAATCATCATTGTATCGCATATTATCGACCCTTTCATTATTACGATGGTGCTAATCCATTCCAGTATATGTCTTTATTTCCCAAGGGTTCCGCCGCGCAAAAACACCCCGCGGTATGGATTGACCCAAGGCCTTAACTGTGGTACAATGCTTGCAAATAAAAAGGGAGATGAACGTTATGCCACTTGTTACCACCACCGAAATGTTCACGGACGCCTATAAGGGCGGCTACGCCATAGGCGCATTCAACGTCAACAACATGGAGATTATCCAAGGCATCACCGAGGCCGCGACCGAGGAAAAAGCTCCCCTGATCCTTCAGGTTTCCGCCGGGGCGCGCAAGTACGCAAAGCATGTTTACCTTATGAAGCTTATCGAGGCCGCCGTCGCGGACACTGGGCTTCCCATCGCCGTACACCTTGACCACGGCGACGATTTCGAGATTTGCAAAAGCTGTATCGACGGCGGCTTTACCTCGGTTATGATCGACGGTTCCAAGCACGGCTTCCAAGACAATATACGCCTTACCAAGCAAGTCGTGGACTACGCCCACGCGCGGGGCGTGGTGGTCGAGGGCGAGCTTGGCAAGCTTGCCGGCATCGAAGACGACGTGAACGTATCCGACGAGGACGCGCAGTTCACAAACCCCGCCGAGGTCGAGGAGTTTGTCGAAAAAACCGGCGTGGACAGCCTTGCCATCGCCATCGGCACAAGCCACGGCGCGTATAAGTTCAAACCCGGCCAGAAGGCGCATTTGCGCTTCGACATACTTGAAAAAATCGAAGAGCGTCTGCCCAAATTCCCGATAGTCCTGCACGGCGCGTCAAGCGTCATACCGGAATTTGTGGCAAAGGTCAACCAGTACGGCGGCAAAATGCCCGACGCTGTCGGCATTCCCGAAGAGATGCTGCGTCAGGCGGCGAAATCCGCCGTTTGCAAGATCAACATCGACAGCGACCTCAGGCTTGCCATGACCGCCAGCGTCCGCGAACACTTCGCGCTGCATCCCGACCACTTCGACCCGCGCCAGTACCTTACCCCGGCTCGTGCGGCCATTAAGGAAATGGTAAAGCGCAAGCTTGTCAACGTGCTTGGCTGTTCGGGGAAGGCGTAAGCCGCGCCCCGCTCTTCGACGAGGAAAGGATTTGACGCATTATGGACAAACGTATAATGTCAAAGATCGGCGAGGAAGTAAGCCGCTTGGGCATGGGGCTTATGCGCCTTCCGACCGGCGAAGCCGGGATTGACTTTGAAGCCGCGCAGGCTATGATCGACCGCCTTATTGAAAGCGGCGTCACATATTTCGACACCGCCTACTTCTATCACAACAGGGAAAGCGAGACTTTCGCCAACAAGGCGCTTCTGTCCCGCCACAAAAGGGACTCCTTTACCATAGCGACAAAAATGCCGCTTAACATCGTCCGCGATACGGGCGTTACTGCACAGGCTTTTTTTGACGCCCAGGCAAAGAAGCTTGGCGCGGATGTGATTGATTTCTACCTTCTGCACGGACTGCGCGGAGCCAGTATCGCCGAAAGCGAGCAGCTTGGCGCGTTCGACGTGCTTCGGAAAATGAAGAAGGACGGCAGGCTGCGTTACTACGGCTTTTCCTATCACGGCACCACAGAGGATTTCCCAAAAGTGCTTGACAGTTTTGACTGGGATTTCTGCCAGATACAGCTTAATTACTACGACTGGGCCGCGGGCGACGCGAAACCCCTTTACGAGGCGGCGCTTGCGCGCAATGTCCCGATAGTCGTTATGGAGCCGGTGCGCGGCGGCGGGCTTGCGAACTGCAACGCCGAAGTTACGCGCGTCTTCAAGGACGCCAACCCCGGCGCGTCGGTCGCCTCTTGGGCGCTTCGTTGGTGCGGCACGCTTCCCGGCGTGGACGTGGTTTTGTCCGGTATGAGCGATATGGCGCAGACAGAGGAAAACATAAACCTCTTCTCGCCGCTTAAGCCGCTTACGGACGAAGAGCAGTCCGTTATAGACAAAGCTATGGACGCGTTCAGAAAACTTGATCTGATCCCCTGCACCGAGTGCAATTACTGCGACAAATGCCCGCAGGGCATCGCCATTCCCCGCCTTTTTAAGGGCAGGAACGACGTCGTCCGGTTCGGCTCTTCATTCTACTTACAGGAGTATAAAAAAACCGAGCCGCCGGAAAAACAGGTTTCGGCCTGCGTCGAATGCGGCGCTTGCGAGGCCATATGCCCCCAAAGCATAGATATCATTAAGCGCATCAAGGGGATTTACGCGGCGCTTTAACTGCCGCGCCTATCCCCACTAAGCCTGAAGACAAACAACAGCAGGGGACGCCCAATGGGCGTCCCCTCAGTCTGTCAAAGAACGGGACGCAGTCCCCTGCATAAAACCGCAGCCGTTGCAATATTTGTAGGGCGCGACGCCCCCGGCGCGCCACCCAAACAGCCGCCTGACCCACCCCCGCGTCGCGCCCTACACGGGAAGGGAAACAAACAGGCGGCAGAACGCCGCCCCTACGAAGTGCCTGTAATGTCAGACTGAGCGCCGAGGGCGTCGCGCCCTACACGGGAGGACGGGCGGGAGGACGGGCGGCAGAACGCCGCCCCTACGATCCGTCCCCCAAATTGTCAATTGTCAATTGTTCATTGTCAATTGTTCCTTCCCCGTCGGGGACAATCCTCCGTCACGCTGCGCGTGCCACCTCCTTTTGCGAAAGGAGGCTTTGCATCCCCCCGTAAGGCTTCTTTTCCAAAGGAGCTGTCACGAAGTGACTGAGGATTTCTTGCGTGTGGAGAAAAGGCGTAGGGGCGGCGTTCTGCCGCCCGCGACGCCCTCTCCGGCGGCTTCGCCG
>JAISVI010000091.1 GCA_031271665.1 Oscillospiraceae bacterium | reverse complement strand
GTGCGCGGAGAAACGCCATAGGTACGGTAACGCGTTGCCAAAGCAGAAACCTAAACCCCGTATAAGCGGAAAGTTCTTAGAAAACCAAGGGTTTTCTAAGGCGCATTTCTTTGTTACTTTCTTTGGGCGAAACCAAAGAAAGTAAGAGCGTTTCCCCAAAACCCCTCTCCGGCGGCTGCCGCCACCACCTCCCCCAAAGGGGGAGGCAAGGGGCGTGTTGTAGGGCGCGACGCCCTCGGCGCGCCGTCCGAATTACGAATTTGTTGTTAGCCTGCGGGACGCCCAATGGGCGTCCCTTGCCTCCCCCCTCGGGGGGAGGTGGCACCCGCGGCGTGACGGAGAGGGTGTAGGGGCGACCGTCCCCGGTCGCCCGCGCCCCGAAAATTCCGCAACGTGCCACCAATTCAGACGGCGCGCCGGGGGCGTCGCGCCCTACATTCTGTCTGCGCAGCTTGCACAGACACGCGTCAGCCGTGTCCCTTCGTCGGGAATTACAAGCGCAGAAAAGCCCTGTACCTTCCTTGATACAGGGCTTTATAATGCTTGTCGCGAAGCCTATGACTCCATCTGTTTCCCCAGAAACGCGGCAACGGTTTGGGCAAGCTTATATTCGGTTTCTGTGCCGCTGTTTCCGTCTTCCCCAAGAAGGAAAAGCACACTTCCCGAAATATCCCCCTCGGCCAGAATGGGTGCCGCGATACCGACAAAATGGCGCTCTTGTCCGTCGGTAACGGGTATTTTGCGATCTCCCGCCTTGTACTGATACATCTGGCGGGACTCAAGCATCCTTTCAAGGTCTTCGCTTACGCGCTTGTCCACAAGTTCTTTGCGCGGCACTCCGGACAAAGCTATGACCACATCGCGGTCACAGATTACAACAACGTTTCCTGTGGTCTTACTTAAAGTATCGCACATCTGCGTCGCAAAGGACGCAAGTTCCCCCATGGGCGAATACTTTTTAAAGATGACCTCGCCGTCTTTGTCCGTATAAATCTCCAGCGGGTCGCCCTCGCGGATGCGCATAGTCCTGCGGATCTCCTTGGGGATAACGACACGTCCTAAGTCGTCTATGCGTCTGACAATTCCAGTGGCTTTCATGGGAACCCTCCTATTTGGTTTTTGGTTCCTTGCTAGTATCCGTAAAGTCTGTCAAAATATGCGTTCCCTGTAAATTACCCGATGTTTTTGAAACAATTCGTCCGGGAAGCACTACTGGGTATGTTGCTATTCTGCCGATTCGACAGGCGCGCTTTTTTTCTTGGGCGCGCTTCGCTTTTTGGCCGGTGCGTCCTCTGGTTCTGGCGTGTTTTCCGGTTCAGAGGACTCGCTTTTTTTCTTGGGCTGCGCGCTTTTTTTCAACGGCTCGCTTTCCTGTGCCGAGGGTGCGCCTTCTTCCGCAGGTGCGTCCTCCAACGTGGCCGCAGAAGCGCTTTTCTTTCTTGTTTTCTTTGGAATCTCCGCCTTCGCCGCCTGGTCTGCGGCGTCTTCACGGGCAACTTCGGCAACGGCGTCGGCAACGGCGCCGGCAATGCCGTCAAGCTGTGACACTACTGTGCTGCCCTCTTCTTCCGAAGTCCCGCTTTCTGCGGTCTGTATAGCTTCGCTTTTGACCGCGGTGACTTCGCCGCTTGATGCTACAATCTCGTCTTCTCCAACACCCCCGTCTTCCTCCGGCACAACCGTTTCTTCCATGATTGCGCGGATGGAAAGTGATAGTTTCTTTTTCTCCATGTTTATATCCACAAGTTTAACCGTGACGACGTCCCCCTCGGAGACAACGTCAGACGGCTTAACGATGCGGTGATCGGAAAGCTGGGAGATGTGGATAAGCCCGTCAACGCCGGGTATCACTTCACAGAACACGCCGAACGGCATAAGCTTAATAACCTTTACCTGAAGCGTGTCGCCGATACTGTACGTGCTGACGACCTTATTCCACGGGTTATCCTCGGCTTTGCGGTGTCCAAGGGAAATTTTTCTTTTCTCTTTATCGAAGCTAAGGACAAACACCTCGATCTGGTCGCCGATTTTAAGAATGTCGGCGGGCTGTCTGATACGCCCCCACGAAAGTTCGGAAACGTGTACCATGCCGTCAACGCCGCCGATGTCCACAAACGCCCCATAAGACGTAAGGCTTTTGACGATTCCCTTGTACACTTTCCCGGTTTCGATGTTTTCCCATACGGCCTCGCTTTGGCTGCGGCGTTCTTCCTGAAGCACCGCGCGTATCGAACCGACCACCCGGCGTCTGGCGCGGTTAAACTCGGTCACGCGAAGCCTTACGCGGGTTTTAAGAAGACTTGAAAGCGGAACGTCGCTTCCAAGGCCGGTCTGTGACGACGGCACGAATATGCGCACGCCCTTTACGGACACAACAACGCCGCCCTTGTTCTCCTCGATGACGACGCCCTCGAATACCTGTCTGGTTTCCCTTGCCCCCTCGACGGTTTCCCAGATTTTCACCGTATCAAGGCGCTTTTTGGAAAGCATCGCGGTCCCTTCCACGTCATTAACGCGTACGACAAAGGTTTCAATTTCGTCTCCGACCCTCAACGCCTCGGCAATCTTTTCCGGCTGTTCGTCGCCAAGTTCTTCAACGGGGATATATCCGGCATGTTTTGTACCAAGGTCCACTTGGATTTCGGCGGGCGTAATGCCCGTAATCACGCCGACAACTTTTTCGCCGGTTGTAAGGGTCTTCAGCGAAGACTCGAGAAGTTCGGCAAAACTGGCGTCGCCCTCGTTCTCTTTCGCCTCGGCGGCGCTTGCGCCGCTTTCCTGTATTGTTTCGGCGGGTGCTTCGGCCGATGCCGCGCCGTCGCCGGCAGTTACATCACTTGACTTTGCTTGTGCGGGTGGTTCAGTCTCCGCAACACCGGCAGCTTTATCAGCATTCATCATTTCCTCGGTCATTTTCAATATAACCTCCTCTATTATCGCCGCCGGAGTGGATGCCCCGGCAGTGATTCCGATATGTGTATAACACATAAAATCTCGTGTGTCAAGTTCTTCCGCCGAATCAAGCAAGACCGAATTTTCGCAAATGCCCGCCAGATTCTTGGTATTAGAGCTTTTTTTGTCCCCGACGACAATAATAACGTCCGCTTTTCGCGACAGTTCGACCGCTTCCTGCTGACGCAGACTGGTTGCCCGACATATTGTATCAAGAATTTTTATGTTTGTATAGTGCATTTTTAAAAAAAGTATACACTTTTTCCAAATTTTCAAATTTGCCGTTGTTTGCGCGACTGCGGCAAGCGGAATCATATTCCATCCCGGATTTTCCCGCGACAACTTTTCAAGGCTTTCAAGGCTTTCAAACACGCTTACACTGCGGCACCAACTTGCCGTCGCCCGCACCTCGGGGTGCTTCGGATCCCCGAAAAGAAGGATATGGCGTTCGCTTTCCGTTTGTACGGCTTTGTGTATCAGCGCCACACACGGACAGGTAGCGTCCGTGACGCTTCGACCCCTAAGCGCGTCAAAGAGTTCGCGGGACGCGCCGTGGCTTCGTATCATTACGGGCATATCTTCCGGCACGCCGGAAATGTCCCCGGCATCCATAACCCCGCGCAAACGCAGCGTTTCCAAAACATGGCGGTTATGGACAAGCGGCCCGACGGTGTACAGGACGGGACTTTCCGCGCCTTCACTGGAATGCTCAAGCGCCATTTCCACGGCGCGCCCCACGCCGAAGCAAAATCCGGCAGTGCTGCATACCGTCAGCCGCCTTCCGCCGACAACAAACGACCGCTCACCGTCCATCGGCATCCGCACCCATCGCGTACATTTCGCGAACAAGCTCCTGCGTGACCTGTCGGTAAGCTTCACTGCGCGGCATTCCGTCCGGCAGGACAACATTAAACGGCTTTCCGAATATCACGCGCAGATTGCGCCGCAAAAAACGCCGGTTCGGCGTTAAGTATATCGGCAAAACAGGCGCGCCTGATTTTACCGCCAAAAGCGCCATTCCGTTTTTTGCGTTGTCGGGGTTTTCCTCGTCCGAGCGGTGTCCGTCCGGGAAGATTATCACTTTCCGGCCAAGCTTAAGCATTTCAAGCGTTTTCTTAATCGCGCCCATGTCGCCCGCGCCGCGTTCAATAGGATACGCCCCGCAGTATCTTAGAAGCATCGCAAGCGGCGCGAAACGGAAAAGTTCGGCCTTGCCCATTATACAAAGGCGCATGGCTTTCGGAATAGTACACGCGATTATTACCGGATCCGTGGCTTTGGTATGGTTTGCGAAAAAAATCAGCGCCCCCTGGGGGATATGCTCCCGCCCCGTAATCCGCAGTCCGTAAAACACACGAAGGAATACCCCGCCAAGCCACCACGCAAACTTATAAAGCATTATTCCAACCCCAAACGCCCCACAATGATCTTTCTAAGAACCCCCACGCTTTTTTCCCATGTGTTTCCCGTCGTATCAACGGTTATCGCGTCATGCGCGGGAATAAGCGGCGCCGCTTCGCGGTTTGAGTCGTTAAAGTCGCGCTGTCTTATGTCCGCAAGCACCGTTTCATACTCCACGTCCTGTCCCCTTGAGCGCAGTTCCTCATACCGGCGTCTTGCGCGATCCTCCGGCTTTGCGGTAAGAAAGATTTTTACATCGGCATCCGGAAGGACGACCGTCCCAATGTCGCGGCCGTCCATAATTACGTCGTGGTCGCGGGCAAGGCCGCGCTGGCGGTCAAGCAGATATCTTCGCACCTCGGGAATGGCCGAGGCGTCCGACGCCGCCTTGGAGACTTTATGCGCGCGGATTTCGCTTGTCACGTCCCGTCCGTTAAGGGACATATGCTGAACCCCGTCCGAATACGTCAGTCCGACGTTAATTTTGTCAAGCCCTTCGGGAAGCGGCACTTCCGGGTTCTCAAGCGCGAAAAGCCCCACAACGCGGTAAATCGCCCCGGTATCCACATACAGAAACCCAAGGTCACGCGCAAGCCTTCTGGAAATCGTACTTTTTCCCGCCCCGGACGGTCCGTCAATCGCTATGCTTCGCATATACGCGGGTTCCTCCTATTATGCACCGTCTTTGGTATGTGGCATATGGCACTTTACTTAGAGCCTGTTTACTATCTGTTCGCGGATGTGCTTTTGAGTTAAATTTGATGTGCCGCAAGGAAAAAGCGGAGTGAATGCTTTGTGCATTCACGAGCATTTTGACGCGGCGGAACGCG
>JAISVI010000055.1 GCA_031271665.1 Oscillospiraceae bacterium | reverse complement strand
TACGCCCTTGATATGGCGGGAAATACGCGCAGACTGGATTTATATATGCTGGATAGGGCAAAAAAGGTTTACGCAAGCGATGCGGAAGAGAAGCTTATAGCGTTTGACGATGACGGCGGCAGATGGCTTGAACTGCCGCTTGGCGGTATAAACGGCGCAATGGAAAGCTATCTTGCGACACCGGGGAGCTTTGCGGTTTATACCGTATGGAACGGAGCCGAGATGGAAATGCGCGCCGTCTATTCCGTGGAGCAAAAAAGGCTTCTTCTTGACAATATTTACGGCGCTATCACGGAAATGCTGCTGCCGGATGGCGGGATGTTCGTCTACACCGCGCCGGATAACTGCGTGGTGCTGTACCCCGACGGAAGAACCGTACCTGTCCCGAACGCCCCGGTTGTGGAGAGGTATTACTTCGGGGGGTAGAGGAGGAAAAGCATATAAAGGCGCACGCTGCGGGCGTGCGCCTTTATGCGTGGAAAAACGCAATCCAGATGGCGCGCCATGCAAACCCTCTCCGTCACGTTTTAAGGTTTTTCTGCACATTGCGGGCGTGCGGTTCGTGAGTCGCCTCTCATGGGAATCAAAAAAATTTTTCAAAATTTTTCAAAGGCCATTGACAGCCGGATATCTCTGTGATATTATGATGATATCAAATCAATAGGAGGTATTTTTATGTCAGAGAAAAACACGTCCCGTATTGAGGAAAAGCTTATTTCCCCCGCAAGCGGCTTTATGGTTCTTGCCGTTTCAACGCTTCTGTTCTTTGCTTCCCTCGCCGGGATAATCCTCGCGGCGGTGCGCCTTGAAGAAAGTCCGGCGTCCGCGTGGCCTATAGCCCTAATTATCGTCTGCGGGCTTTATGCCACGCTTATCTATCCGATACTCACGGCGGGGCTTAAGGTAATCAAGCCGAACGAAGCGGCGGTGTACACCCTATTCGGCAACTACTACGGGACTATCGCAAAGCCCGGATTCTTCTGGATTCATCCTTTCTGCTCGATGGTGAACGCGTCTGTCGCCGCGCCGACCTCCGGGGCGATGCCCGAAAAGCCGGCAATGGGTAAGGTTACGTTTGCCCAGGCGATACAGACCGGGCAGACCGCGCTTAAACAGAAAGTGTCGCTTAAAGCCATGACGCTTAACAACTCCCGGCAGAAAATCAACGACCGCGAGGGCAACCCCATAGACATCGGCGTTGTCGTTATCTGGCGGGTGGTCAACGCCACAAAGGCCGTGTTCGAGGTTGACAACTACAAGGACTATGTGTCCATCCAGGCCGACGCCGCAATCCGCCACGTCGCCCGGCAGTATCCCTATGACGTTTCGGAAGAGGGCGAGGAAACCTCGCTTCGCGGAAGCTCTACCCAAGTAGCGGAAGAGCTTATGCGCGAACTTCAGGAACGCGTGTCCTTCGCGGGCATAGAGATACTCGACACGCGCATCGCGCACCTTGCCTACGCCCAGGAAATCGCGGCGGCGATGCTTCAGCGCCAGCAGGCGGGCGCGGTTATCGCGGCGCGGCAGAAGATTGTTGACGGCGCGGTGGGAATGGTCGAAATGGCGCTTGACAAGCTTGCGCAGAATAAGGTGGTCATACTTGACGAGGAACGCAAGGCCGCAATGGTGTCAAACCTGCTTGTGGTTCTGTGCGGAAACAAAGAGGCACAGCCCATCGTCAACAGCGGAAGCATATACTAACAAAATGGCCGAGGAAAAGAAACAGCTTCTTCTGCGCCTTTCGCCCACGCTTTGGGAGGAGATAAACCGGTGGGCAAGCGACGAGTTTCGCTCAATAAACGGGCAGATTGAGTATATATTAAGCGAGGCGGTAAAGAAGCGCAGGCGCGACGCCGACCCCGAGAAACGCGGCGTCTACCCGTAGGGCGTCGCGGCGGTTGTGCCGTTTGTAGGGGCGGCGTTCTGCCGCCCGAAAAAACCTAACCGCCCGTCACCCGCGCTGTGCGTAGGGGCGATTCACGAATCGCCCGCCAATCCGGCCATTCGTCGGAACGATTGCATTGTCCCGCGCGTCAAAACTCCCGTCCGCCTTCGGCGGCCACCCTCTTTTCTAAAGAGGGTTTTGTGGGGACGCGCAACCGCAGAACGCCGCGCGTTTTTTGGGTGGCGTTCTGCCGCCCGCAACGCCCCAACGCCGCGCGTTTTTGGGGTGGCGCGCCGAGGGCGTCGCGCCCTACAGGGGCGGGCGGCGCAGGGAACGGCGGAACGCGCGGGGGCAACAATGACACAAAAAGGTGTGATTTTATTGGGTATTCTCACCATAGATGATCTTACCCACAGTTTTGGGAAAAAGAAGGTGCTGCAAGGGCTTTCTCTGGACGTGCCGGAACGTTCTGTCTTCGGCTTCCTTGGTCAGAACGGCGCGGGCAAGACCACCACCATGAAGGCGGTTCTGGGACTGCTTAAACCGTCGGGCGGAGGGGCGATTTCCGTCTGCGGCGAAGCCGTTCGCTACGGCGAGGTGACGGCAAACCGCCACATCGGTTATCTGCCGGACGTCCCCGAGTTTTACGGCTATATGCGCCCGCAGGAATACATGGCGCTTTGCGGCGCGGTATCGGGCATGGACGCAAATCGCGTGAAGTCGCGCACCGAAGAGCTGCTTGCCCTTGTGGGTCTGGCTGGCACGACAAACGAGCGCATACGCGGCTTCTCGCGCGGTATGCGCCAGAGATTGGGCATCGCCCAAGCCCTTTTGAACGAGCCAAGGCTTCTTATCTGCGACGAGCCGACCTCGGCGCTTGACCCCGCGGGGCGCAAGGAGATGCTTGACACGATGCTTGCGGTGCGCAGCCAGACGACGGTGCTGTTCTCCACGCATATCCTTGCGGACGTCGAGCGCGTCTGTGACCGCGTGGCGATGCTGCACGGCGGGAAAACGGTGTTTTCCGGCACACTTAACGAAATAAGGTCGCGGCGCGCGGCCGACGGCTACAGCGTGGCCTTTACGAACGACGGCGAGCGCGACTACTTCCTGAACGCCGTGGCGACACAGCTTCCGGACGTGCGCGTGACCGTTGACGGCGGGGCTATTGTACTTAACTTTACCGACGGGCGCGCGGGGGGCGCGCGGCTTATCGCGCTTTTCGCGCGGCTTAACCTTGTCCCAAGCCTTTTCGAGGAATGCGTACCCACCCTTGAAACCATGTTTATGGAGGTGATCGGGTGATGAACGGATTTGCGCCGTTTCTTAAAAAGGAGTTCACGGAAAGCAAGCGCACCTACAGGGCGGCAATAATGCTTATCGTCATGCTGTTCTTCGGGATTATCGGCCCGCTTGCCGCGAAGTTCCTGCCGCAGATGCTTGAAATGCTTATGCCGGACAACATAAGCGCCGAGGATATGGGCGTCCTTAACCTTTTTATGCGCGACCCGTCCGCGCTTGACGCGTGGGCGCAGTATTTCAACAATATGTCGCAGATCGGCATAATGATGATTGCTATTATGTTCTCCGGCGCGCTTGCAAGCGAGGCAGGCAAGGGGACGCTGATACCCCTGCTTGCGCGCGGGCTGTCCCGCCCGGCGGCGGTTGTAGCAAAATTCGTGTGTCAGGCGTCGCTTTGGACGCTTTTCTACGCGGCGGCGGCGGCCGTGACATGGGGGCTTACCTCCGCGCTGTTCCCCGCGCAGGGGTATCTTACGCCGCAGCTTTTCTTCTCGCACTTTGGTCTGTGGCTGTTCGGCATATTTGTCTTGGCGCTTACGCTTTTTATGTCCGCCATACTCAAAAACGTAATAATGGTGCTGCTTTCGATGGTGGGGTCTTGGTTCGTAATGGCGGTGGTGACAAGCGTTTATCCGTCCTCCGCGCGGTATAACCCGCTTACCCTTTCCACCTCCGCCACGAACATTGCCGCAACCAATCAGCCGGGCTTTTACCTGCCCGCCGTACTGATAACCGCCGCCCTTGCCGCCGCATCGCTTCTCGCCGCGGTGTTCGCGTTTAAGAAAAGGGCGCTGTAAGGGCGCGACACTGTCCCGCAGGGGCGGGCGTCCCCGGCCGCCTGAAAAAACCACGAACCCTCTGGCAGGGGAGGCAAGGCTCTGTGATTGAAAGGAGATAAAGATGCCTTTAATAAACATCGTTTTCGCTATTATTTGTTTTGGCTGCGCGTTTCTTCTCGGCGCGTTAGTCGGCGTGGTCGGCGTCTGGACCTACAGGAGTAAAAAGCCGATGCCTTTTTGGACGGGGAGCGATGTAGCGCCGGAAGAAATACGTGATATTCCCGCTTACAACCGCGCAAATGTCCTGATGTGGGCGGTTTACGTTACATGTCTGGTTCTGGCGGGTGTGCTTTCGCTTTTCGGCATTGTGGCGGGCGCCACAGCGCTCGTCGCTGTAATTGTTCCCGGGACGTTTATTCTTATCAAAACGCACAAGAGGGTTTTTCACAAATACAAAAGTGAAACCGGCAAATACAGAATTGAGCTATAGCCTCTTGCCCGCCCCCTGTAGGGCGCGACGCCCCCGGCGCGCCGCCCCCACCAAACAAACGGGCGGCAGAACGCCGCCCCTGCAAGGATTTGTAAAGGCGGTCGTTTCCGGCCGCCTTTACTTTGCCTATCTGTCCTCGTCCGCCTTGCGGATCATGGCGCGTTTTATCTTGCCGCTTACTGTTTTGGGAAGCTCTGCGACAAATTCTATGATACGCGGGTATTTGTACGGCGCGGTGACGCGCTTTACATGCTCCTGAAGCTCTTTGACAAGCGTGTCCGCGCCCGAGAATCCGGGGCGCAGCACAACCGTCGCCTTGACCACCTGACCGCGTACAGGGTCGGGGACGGCGGTAACGGCGCACTCAAGCACCGAAGGATGCTCCATAAGCGCGCTTTCTACCTCGAACGGGCCGATGCGATAGCCCGAGCATTTTATAACGTCGTCGTTGCGGCCTACGAACCAGTAATAGCCGTCGTCGTCGCGCCACGCCACGTCGCCGGTATAGTACGCCCCGTCACGGAAGACCTTTGCGTTATACTCGTCGTCCCGGTAATAGCCGCGAAAAAGGCCGTTGTCAAGACCGACGCCGCGCGCGACGATTTCTCCCTCCACGCCGTTTTCACAACTGTTCCCCTCGGCGTCCAGAAGGTCGATTTGATAAAGCGGCGAGGGTTTGCCCATCGAACCGGGGCGCGGCTCGAACCACTGATAATTCGCGATAAGCACGCTTGACTCGGACTGGCCGAACCCCTCGGTAAGTTTAAGCCCCGTTTTTTCGTAAAACTGCCTGTAGATTTCGGGGTTAAGCGGCTCGCCCGCGTTGCAGCACTGTTTGATGCTTGAAAGGTCAAAGCTTGAAAGATCCTCCAAAAGCATGAAACGGTACATCGTCGGCGGGGCGCAGAAGGTGGTAAGGCGGTAATCCTGCATCTTTTGCAGAAGGTTTTTCGCCACGAATTTGTCCATGTCATACGCGAAAATCGCGGTGCCGCATATCCACTGCCCGTAAATCTTGCCCCAGCCAAACTTCGCCCACCCGGAGTCGGAAACGGACATGTGAAGCCCGTCCTCAACCACGCGCTGCCAGTAGTGGGCCGTCACGATATGCCCAAGCGGGTGCGTGTAGTCGTGCATGACCATCTTGGGCATTCCGGTAGTGCCGGAGGTGAAATACATAAGCATAAGGTCGGTGTTTTTTGTTGCCGCGTCGCCCGACGGGCGTTCCAGCGTGTCCGGGAATCCCTCGAAATCGTACTTCAGCCAGCCCTCGCGCTCGCCGCCGACAAGTACGCGCGGGATGTCAAGCCCCGCCTTCTCCGTCTCGGCGACGATATAGCCGTCGTCAACGCAAAGCATACAGTCAACGCCCGCCGCCTTCACGCGATAGCTTATATCCTTGGCCGTAAGCTGAAGCGAGGCGGGTATGACCGTAACGCCGATTTTGTGAAGCGCCACGGCGGTAATCCAGTATTCCCAGCGGCGGCGCAGGATAAGAAGCACCTTGCCGCCCTTTTTAATTCCCCTTGCCAAAAACCAGTTGGCGGCCTTATTGGAAAGGCGGGAGATGTCTCCGAACGTGAACACGCGCTCGCCGCCGTGGTCGTCGCACCAGACAAGCGCGCGCTTGTCCGGCCTTGCATCTGCCCAGGCGTCAACCACGTCGTACCCGAAATTAAAGTTTTCGGGTACGTTCAAACTGTAATTTTCAGAAAAGTCCTCGTAGGAACTAAAGTCCCGGCGAGGCAAAAAACGGCTTAAAAGCATCGGTTCAGTCCTCCTGCGTGATAACGGTAAGGAACTTCGCGGTCTGCCCGGCGGCGCGCTGTCCGTGCGGGTAGGCGGGGTTGAAATACAGCGAGTCGCCCTGTTCAAGCTTTATGACCTTGCCGTCAAAAAGCACCTCGACTGTTCCCTCTACGCAAAGGTTGAATTCCTGTCCGCCGTGGGTGACAAGCTTTGGCTCGCCGTCCCCCGGTTCCACCGTGACAAGCATCGGCTCCATAACCCGCGACTTATAGGAATAGGCCAGATGCTGGAAGCTATAGCCCGGATAGCGGTCTACCGAGCGCCCCGCGCCGCGCTTTACGTGGCAATAGGTGTTAAGGTGCGGTGCGCGCCCGGTCATAAGCTCGTTCAAATCCACCCGGAAAATCTGCGCCAGATGGTAAAGGACGCTTATGGGTATATCCTCGCCGTTTTCCTCGAAAACGGCGAATTTTTCCGGCTCGACGCCGACCTTTCCGGCAAGCTCGCTTACCGAAAAGCCGCATATCTCACGCATTTCCCTTATACGGCGGGCAACCTCGATAATGTCCTGTCGCATTGCGATACCTCCCGATTTCCCTAAATAACTCTTGCATTCCAGAGGATTTATGATAACATAGGAGTATTGCATTGTAAAGGACGTGAATTAATGTGACTTTGACCAAATCTCTGGTACGGGACCCAAGTCTTGCGCCGGAAGGACGGAAGAAAATTGAATGGGCGCGCCGTTATATGCCCGCCCTTAACGAGATTGAAAAAGAGTTTGCAAAGACAAGACCCTTTGACGGCGTACGCATTGCGACCTCCGTCCATCTGGAAGCCAAGACAGCCTGCCTTGCCCTTACGCTTAAAGCCGGCGGCGCGGAGGTTTACGCGACGGGCTGCAACCCGCTTTCTACTCAGGACGACGTGGCGGCGGGGCTTGCCTCGCTTGGGGTGAACGTGTTTGCCTTCCGTGGCTGCAACGAAGAGGAGTACGAGAATCAGCTTGCCCTTGCGCTTGGCGGTCACCCGCACCTTGTTCTGGACGACGGCGGCGACCTTGCCGACCTTCTGCACGGCAAGTACGCCGGTCTTGCCGACTGTCTTATGGGCGGCACGGAAGAAACGACTACCGGCGTGCTTCGCCTTCGCGCGCGCCAGGCGGCGGGCGCGCTTAAATACCCCGTGTACGCGGTGAACGACGCGGACATGAAGCATCTTTTCGATAACCGCTACGGCACGGGCGAATCGGTTTGGTCGGCGCTTATGGCGACAACGAACGTCCAACTTGCCGGGAAGGTGGCGGTCGTTGCCGGGTACGGTTGGTGCGGGCGCGGCGTGGCAATGCGCGCCGCCGGGCTTGGGATGCGCGTAATCGTTACGGAAATCGACCCGGTCAAGGCAATCGAGGCCGTTATGGACGGACACAGCGTTATGACGATGGACGACGCGGCGCCGCTTGGCGACTTCTTCGTCACCGTCACCGGGGTGCGCGACATCATTGTGAAGCGTCACTTTGACGTGATGAAGGACGGCGCGATACTTTCAAACGCCGGGCATTTTGACGTCGAGGTGGACGTGGCCGCTTTGCGCGAAGGCGCGGTAAAGGTCATTGACCAGCGCTTTAACATACAGGGATACGTCCAGCCCGACGGGCGGGTGCTTAACGTAATAGCCGAGGGGCGGCTTTGCAATATCGCCGCCGGGAACGGCCACCCTGTCGAGATTATGGACATGAGCTTCGGCGTGCAGGCTCTGGCGCTTGAAATGATGCTGCGCGAGCATAAAAACCTTTCCGCCGCCGTATACGAAGTCCCGCGCGAGATAGACGCGCGCGTTTCGGCGTATAAGCTTAACGCGCTTGGCGTAAAAATCGACAAACTGACCGACGAACAGTCGGCCTATCTTGGAAAATATTAGAATACAGGGAGGATAAAAAATGCGTATCTTTACATCCGAATCCGTCACCGAGGGGCATCCTGACAAGGTCTGCGACCAAATCTCCGACGCCGTGCTGGACGCCATGATTACGCAGGAACCGACCGCGCGCGTCGCCTGCGAGTCCATCGTCACCACCGGAATGGCGCTTGTGATGGGCGAAATCACAATCAACAAGGGCTATGTTGACATACCCTCGGTGGTGCGCAGAACCATCGAGGAAATCGGCTATAACGACCCCGCAAGCGGCTTTGACGCGAAAAGCTGCGCCGTTCTGGTCACTCTGGACGAGCAAAGCCCCGACATCGCCCTTGGCGTGAACAACAGTTTTGAGTACAAGGCGGAGGTTGCGTCCGGTTCGGGCGACGGGGCAGACCTTATCGGCGCGGGCGACCAAGGCATGATGTTCGGCTATGCCTGCGACGAAACCCCGGAACTTATGCCCGCCGCGATAACGCTTTCCCACGCGCTTTGCCGCAAACTCGCCGCCGTGCGCAAGGCGAAGGAGCTTGACTTCCTGCGCCCGGACGGCAAGGCGCAGGTAACGGTGCAGTACGACTCGGAAGGGCGCGTCGAGCGCGTTGACGCCATTGTGGTTTCCACCCAGCACAGCGACGCGGTAAGCATCGAAAAGCTGCGCGACGGTATTTATGAAACGGTTATCCGCCCCACAATCCCCGCGAAGTGGATTGACGGCAACACGAAGATTTACATTAACCCCACCGGACGTTTCGTTGTGGGCGGCCCGCAGGGCGACTCGGGGTTGACGGGGCGCAAGATTATCGTCGATACATACGGCGGCTACGCGCGCCACGGCGGCGGCGCGTTCTCCGGCAAAGACCCCACAAAGGTTGACAGAAGCGCGGCCTACATGGCGCGTCACGTCGCCAAGAACATTGTGGCGGCGGGGCTTGCGCGGCGCTGTGAGATAGAGGTTGCCTACGCCATCGGCGTGGCGCGCCCGGTAAGCGTCCTTGTGGACACTTTCGGCACGGGCAAGGTGTCCGACGAAAAGCTTACCGCCCTTGTGCAGGAAGTTTTTGATTTGCGCCCGGTTAAGATTATCGAATACCTTGACCTGCGCCGCCCCATCTACAGACAGACCGCCGCCTACGGGCACTTCGGACGCAACGACCTTAACCTTGCTTGGGAAAAGAC
>JAISVI010000002.1 GCA_031271665.1 Oscillospiraceae bacterium | reverse complement strand
GTAACATTTTGCGCAACCTAAAAAGTGTTTCAACACCCTCTGCGAATGTCGATTCCTTTTTGAGCTGCGTTTGAACTGTTTTGTTTAATTCCGACCACTCTTTATTCATCAGCATCGTCTCCCGAAAATATAAATACTCCGCGCCCGTCGTACCTCACGGGCAAGCGTGAAACGACGCGCCAACGGCGGCGATAGCCCGCGGTAGCGCCCTTTGCCGCGCTATCACCCAAGCATGTCCGGCCTTTTTTCGCGCGTGCGTTTTTCGGACTGTTCGCGCCGCCACTCGCGGATACCGGCGTGGTTTCCGGAAAGCAGCACCTGCGGCACACTAAGCCCGTTCCAGACCTCGGGGCGGGTGTATTGGGGATACTCCAAAAGCCCGCTCCAGTGGCTTTCGTCCTCGAAGGAGGCTTCCTCGGCAAGCACGCCCGGAATAAGCCGCGCCGTGGCGTCCGCGACGGCACAGGCGGCGATCTCCCCGCCCGTCATCACGAAGTCGCCAAGCGAGATTTCCTCGTCCACGCAGGCTTCGATAAAGCGCTCGTCCACGCCCTCGTAACGCCCGCAGACGAAAATAAGGTGCGGTATCTCCGCAAGTTCCTTCGCCCTTGACTGACGGAAAACGCGGCCCTGCGGGCTTAGAAGGATCGTATGCCCCGGCCCGTGGGTTTCGCGCACATACTCGTGACACCGGAAAAGCGGGTCGGCCATCATCACCATACCCTGCCCGCCGCCGTAGGGATAGTCGTCCACCTGCTTCTGCTTATTCTGCGTAAAGTCGCGTATCTGGTGCGTCCGTACGCACAGATGCCCGCGCTTCGCGCCGCGCGCGATAATGCTTTCGCCAAGCAGCGCCGAAATCATATCCGGGAACAGCGTGATGAAATCCATCTGAAGCATAGATGCCCCCCAAATTACTCCACGGTCGTTATGGCGAAGGCCACGCAAAAGCCAAGCGCCACGACAAGGCCGGTCGCCTTCCCGCTGTCCCGGTAGGCTTCCGGTATCATCGTGTCGGCCAGCATCGTTAAAATCGCGCCGCCGGCGAATGACAGAATAAGCGCCTTGGCGGTGCCGGACGCGCCGGCAAACAGCACATACCCGGCAAGGGCGGCAAGCAGCGAAACCGCGACGACGGCAAGCCACAAGCCCAGGACAGCGCGCTTTTTCCACCCGCTTGCAAGCAGACCCGTCGAAGAGGTAAGCGCCTCGGGTATATTTGAAAGGAACACCGCCGCAACCATAGCCGCGCTGACTCCCCCGCCGGAAACGACCGTCATGCCGATGACAATCGACTCCGGAATGCCGTCCAGAACCGTGCCAAGCAGGATCGGCAGTCCCGCGTTCTCGCCGCCGCCGCGCATATTCTTGCGCGCGCCGCCGCCAAGCCTGTCGATAAGCAAGTCGCCCGCGAAGTACACCGCCGCGCCGCCAAGCAGTCCGGCCGCTATTGCCGCGAGGCTGTGCGACTCTGAAAACGCCTCCTCTACCAGTTCGAAGCATACCGAGCTTATAAGCGCCCCGATACCGAAGGCCGCCACAAAGCCAATCGCTTTGTGGGGAACCTTAAACCTAAGCGCGACTGCCGCGCCGATAAGCAGAGAACCCGAAGTTACAAGTCCCCACAGCAATGCCTGTCCCACTTTTCCCGGCTTCCTTTCGTCTTGTGATTTTTTTCGTATCGAAGTGTTGAAATTGGAATTTTTGCAAAAAACGCTTGACAAGGCAGGCAGAGTGCTTTATACTCTGTATATACCGTACATGTACAGTAACACATGCGAGCTTTCGCGGCCGGGAGGGATTTATGCGGATCGTTATCTCTTACCATTCGGGCGAACCGATTTACGAGCAGATCAAGGCGCAGCTTAAAGCGCAGGTGCTTTCCGGCGACCTTGCCGAGGGAGAGGCGCTGCCGTCCATAAGGCAGCTTGCGCGCGACCTTAAAGTAAGCGTGATAACCACCACGCGCGCATACGGCGACCTTGAACTGGAGGGGTTTATCGCCACCGTACCGGGCAAGGGCTGTTACGTGCGCGCAGTCAACGGGGACGCGCTTAAACGCCAGTACGCGAAAGAAACGCGGGAGGCCCTTGCCGCCGCGGCGCGCGCCGCGCCGCTTGCCGGGCTTACGTTTGAGGATCTTGCAAACACTTTGGACGCGCTTATGCGCGGGGAAAAACAGGAGGAGGGATACGGTGAAAAACGCGATTGAAGTGAAAAATCTTACGAAACATTATAAAACCTTCAGCATGGAAAGCGTAAGTTTCTCCATACCCGAGGGGCTTGTATGCGGCTTTATCGGCCAGAACGGCGCGGGTAAGACGACCACTCTGCGGCTTATTCTGGGCATGGCGCACAGGGAAGGCGGGGAGATTGCCGTTCTGGGGCGCGACGCCGGGGACGTAAGCGTAAAGGACGACCTTGGCGTACTGTTCGAGATACCCTATTTTCAGGATAACTGGACCCCGACCGACGTGGAGAAGGCCTTGCGCCCGTTTTACAGCCGCTGGGACGCGGCGGCGTATGACAGATATTTGACGCTTTTTTCGCTTGACCGCCGCCAAAAGTTCAAAACGCTTTCGCGCGGAATGAAGATGAAGCTTGGCATTGCCTGCGCGCTGTCGCACGACGCGAAGCTGCTTCTGCTTGACGAGCCGACCTCCGGCCTTGACCCCGTCGTAAGGGACGAGATACTTGACCTTCTGCGCGAATACGTGTCGCAAGAGGGGCGCACTGTGTTCTTTTCGACCCACATCACAAGCGATCTGGAGAAGATCGCCGACCACATCACCTATATCCACCGGGGGAAAATCGAATACTGCGGCGGCAGGGACGAGCTTATCGAGCGCTACTGCGCGGTGCGCGGCGGGCGCGACGACCTTAAAAAGATAAGCCGGGGCAGAATTTTGGGACTGCGGGAACATATCGGCGGCTTCGAGGGCATGATGAGCGTAAATGACCTGTCCGGTCTGCCGTCCGGCGTAATCACCGAGCCGGTGAACCTTGAGGATATCATGGTCTTTATCGGCAGACAGGAGGCAAACGCATGAAAAACAAAATGATGGCGCTTGACTGGCGCACGGTAAAATCCTATTGGTACTCGATTTTGCTTGTGTTTCCGCTTATGATCGTGTTCAGCTCGGCCTTTTCACTTGCCTTAGTGCCGCTTTCGGTGTACTTCGTAATGTCCTTCATTCTGAACACTTTCGCGCTTGAAGAGCGCAATTCGCTTGGCAAGCTGTACCTTACCCTTCCGGTAAGGCGGCGGGACATAGTCGCCGGGCGGTTTCGCCTGTCGTTTTTACTAATCGGCGCGGGAATTACAGCCGGAGCGCTGCTTATGCTGCTGACAAGCATGTTTTCACAGTCAAACGCCATTGATTTCAGACTGGATTTCGCCGTGTTCGGCCTTTCGGCGTCTGTGCTTTATTCCGCGCTGCTTCATGTTCTGACTTTCCCGACGCTGTTTTGGCTTGGTTTTCAGAAAGGACGGCTTTTAGGAATGGTTCTTCCGATCATCGTGTGCTTCGGGGGACTGACCTATATAATGAACTCTCTGGGCGATTATGCCGCGGAGCTCCTCAACGCAAACCTATGGTTTTTAAGCGTGGCCTGCGCCGCGGCGGCGCTTATACTGTTCACCCTTTCGTACGTGCTTTCGGCAAAAGCCTACGAACGGCGGGAGTTCTGACGAAGGGCGCATTGCGCCGCAGCCGCCGCTACATCCCCTCTATCAGCGACAGCACGATTCTGCGGTTTGCAATGTCGATTTCCCGCACAAACTGGGGGACGGCGGGTACCCAATGCTCGCGTTCGCCGCCTGTGACGTGGTATACGTCATGGGCGGGCGGCTGGATTATATCAGTTACAATTCCAAGGGGAGCGCCGGACTCGTCAAAAGCCGTAAGCCCGATTAAATCCGCCAAGAAATAGCGTCCCTCGGGGAGGGACGCGTCGGCGCGGTCGAGATAAAGAACAAAGCCGCGAAGCGCCTGGGCGGCGTCGCGCGTGTCAATCCCGCCAAGTTTAAGCAGAAGAAACCCCTTATGAGCGCGGCTTGACTGGACTTTAACAAGCTGTCTCGCCCCGCCGCCGGGCGCTTCAAGCGCGAAACGCCGGAAGGGGAGCAAAAAATCCGCCCCGTCGCACCAAGGCCTAATTTTAAGCTCCCCGTGAATACCGTGGACTCCGGCGACTTCGCCGGCCTCCAGCCACGCGCCTTCCATCAGTCAACGATGTCCACATGCACCCAAACGCCGTCTGGTGCCGCGGCCTTGACGACGGTGCGGATGTCTTTAGCAACGCGCCCGCCGCGCCCGATAACCTTGCCCATATCCCCGGAGGCGACGCGCAGTTCCAAAACCGTCTTGCCCTCTTTCTCCGTCTCTGTTACCGATACGGAGTCCGGGTCGTCAACAAGCGCCTTCGCGATATAGATCAAAAGCTCTTTCATTAAGATCACCCTTTCATGCGCCTAAAGCACGCCCGCCTTTTGCAGCAGTCTTTTAACGGTGTCCGTGGGCTGTGCGCCCGTTGAAAGCCACTCTTTGACGCGCTCGGCGTTCACCGTCACCTCCGAGGGTTCTTTAAGGGGGTTATAGGTGCCGATCTCCTCGATAAAGCGCCCGTCGCGCGGATAGCGCGAATCCGCGACCACAATGCGGTAGAACGGCGCTTTTTTCGCGCCCATTCTGCGCAGTCTGATTTTAACCATGCTGTTTCACCTCCCGTTCCCGATGCCCGTGCAGGGGCGGCCGAAAGCCGCCGCGCCGCAAGGGTTTTCTATATCCTGCGGGCGCGGTGCGCGCCCCTACAGACCCATTCCTCTAAACCCCTTTGGCATTCGCCCCGAGGCCATTTGCTTGGCAAGCTGTTTCATCATGTCGTACTGCTTCAGCATCCGGTTAAGATCCTCTACCCTCATGCCGCTTCCGGCGGCGACGCGCCGCTTGCGCGAGGAGTTCAGTATCTCGGGGAAGTCCCGCTCGCGCGGGGTCATGGAGAGTATAAGCGCCTCGCTTCGGGCAATCGCCTTTTCGTCGAACTTCGCGTTTTGAAGCGCGCGCTTGTCAACGCCCGGTATCATTCCGGCAAGGTCGGAGACCGAACCCATACCCTTAACCTGCGCCATCTGGTCAAGGTAGTCGGTAAGGGTAAAGCGCCCGGCGCGAAGCCGCTGTTCCATCTCCTGCGCCTTTTTCGCGTCAAGGTTCTTCTCGGCCTTTTCGATAAGGCTTAACACGTCGCCCATGCCCAGTATGCGCGAGGCCATGCGGTCGGGGTGGAACACCTCGAGATTGTCAAGTTTTTCGCCCACGCCGCAGAACTTTATCGGACAGCCCGTCACCGCCCGGACCGAAAGCGCCGCGCCCCCGCGCGCGTCGCCGTCCAGCTTGGTCATTATCACGCCGGTAAGCCCAAGACTTTCGTGGAAGGAGGAAGCGGCGCTTACCGCGTCCTGCCCGGTCATGGCGTCCACCACAAGCAGTATTTCCTTTGGCTCGGCCGCCGCTTTAAGACGCCTTAGCTCGTCCATAAGCTCTTCGTCTATGTGCAAACGTCCCGCCGTGTCAAGCAAAACAACGTCGTTGCCGTGCGCCTTTGCGTGTTCAAGGGCGCTTCGCGCGATCTTCACTGGGTCGCCCTGCCCCTGCTCGAACACGGGGACACCGCGCTGGCTTCCCACCACTTTAAGCTGCTCTATCGCGGCGGGGCGGTACACGTCACAGGCGACAAGCAGCGGGCGCTTGCTTTGCGATTTAAGCATCCCGGCAAGTTTCGCGGCGGTCGTCGTCTTGCCCGCGCCCTGAAGCCCGGCAAGCATAATAACCGTCGGGGGTTTCGAGGAAAACTGAAGCTTCTCGGCCTGCCCCCCCATAAGGGACGTAAGCTCTTCATTGACGATTTTTATAACCATCTGCGCGGGGTTAAGGGTTTCCATAACGTCCGCGCCGATACAGCGTTCGGTGGTCTTGGCGACAAAGTCCTTGACAACCTTAAAGCTGACGTCGCTTTCCAAAAGCGCAAGGCGCACCTCGCGCATGGCGGCCTTTACGTCGCTTTCGCTTAACCGGCCTTTGCCGCGCAGTCTTTTGAACACACCCGCAAGTTTCTCTCCAAGCGCCTCAAACGCCATAAAGCACCTCTTCACACAATGCGGCCGTGCGCGCTATCGTTTCCGCGCAGGTGCGAATCTCCGGCGCGTCTGCGGCGCAAAGCGCGGAGATTGTATCCGCCGCGCCGCGCATATTGGCAAAAGCCGCGCGCACCCGTAAAAACCGCGCCACAAGCCCAAGCTTATCCTCATAGGCGTCAAGCGCCGCCCCGGCGCGCGCAAGCGCGTCCCGCACGCCTTGGCGCGTGATTCCCGCGTCCTGCGCGATTTCCGAAAGCGAGAGATCCTGACCGTGGTAAAGCTCGAAAATCTCGCGCTGACGCCCGGTTAAAAGGTCGCCGTAGAAATCAAGCAGAAGCGCCGCCGTGACCGTATCGTTTTTCATGCCGTCACCTACAAAAGACCCTGTAAAGAACTTTCCCTTTACAGCGGGATTATACACGCGCGCGAACGCGGTGTCAAGAGTTTTTTGTCACGTTTGCGCCTATCACGAAGGACTCATTTTCTGGTACAGATTACGCACAATTTCCTCAATTTCGGGGCGTTTTATACTGATATCGGTTATTTTGTATGCCCGGGAGAAGTATTCAAGTATCTCGTTCACCGTCATGGCCTGCCTGTCAACAGTGAAAAGCGCGCGGCCTTCACCGATGGTTTTAAGCAGTTTTACGCGCGGGTCGGGCGGCGCGTCGATGGCATGTGTGTACTCTACAATCACGTTGTACGCCTCGGCGTTGCCCGCCTTGAAACCCTCAAGCGTGGTGTCGCTTATAAGTCTGCCCTGGTCGATCATAATAATCCGGTCGCATATGCGGTCGATGTCGGTCATGTCGTGGGTTGTAAGGATTACGGTCGTCTTTTTCTCGGCGTTAAGCCGGCGTATAAAGTCGCGTATCCTGTCCTTTACAAGCACGTCAAGGCCGATCGTCGGCTCGTCAAGGTAAAGTATCTTCGGGTCGTGCAGAAGCGCGATGGATATTTCCGCGCGCATCTTCTGCCCAAGGCTTAACTGGCGCACGGGCTTTCTAAGGAAGTCCTGCATCTGCATAAGCTCTACAAACATGTCAACGTTGCGCTTATAGACGGCGTCGGAAACCCTGTACATGCGCCTGTACAGCTCAAAGGCGTCCTCTGTCGGCAAATCCCAGTTAAGCTGCGAGCGCTGGCCGAACACGATTCCGATGTTCATGGCGTTTTGCTTGCGGTTCGCGCTTGGGACAATGCCGTTTACGCGGATGTCCCCGCTTGTGGGAAGCAAAATGCCGGACAGCATCTTCACCGTGGTGGACTTGCCCGCTCCGTTCGAGCCGATATAGCCGACAAGCTCGCCCGGCTTGATTGAAAACGATATGTCTTTTACGGCGCTTTTGATTTCGTCTTTCCGCGCGAACAGCGATTTAACTCCGCCCCAAAACCCCTTGCCGCGCTTATAAATCTTAAAATCCTTGCAAACGTTTTTCATCTCGATAATAGCCACGCTCTTTCGACCTCCTTTTCTGTTGTGGCGTTCGGCAGAATTTCAGCTTCCGGTGCTGTTGTAGCGGTTAATCCCTATGTTCCAAACCTTGACCGCGACAAAGTAAAGCAGCGCGCCCACCGGAAGGGTAAGGTACTGGAACAACGGGTGGAAAAGCGCGTCCTCCCTTCCAAGGAAGTACTGCGCCGGATAGAAGCTTATAAAGGCATAGGGCAGGACAAAGGTGACAAGCACCTGTATACCGACTGCGTAGATGGTGATCGGGTACTGAAGAAAACTTTTCACGTCGTCGAAGAAAAGCGTCATAAGGCTTTCGCTTTTCAGTATCCAAAAGGCGGGGACGTTCGTAAGGATAAACCCGGCGGCCTGGATAAGACAGCCGCCCAGAATTACGGCGATAAGCCATACGATATTCAAAAGCGTAACCGGAATCGAAAGCTTTGCGAAGCAGACGACAAGTACCGATACGCCGATGACATAGTTAGAGGTGTACCCGGCGCTTACGTTGGTGCAGACATAGTAGAAAAGCGGCGACACGGGCTTTGTAAGCACCCCGTCGAAAACACCTTGGCGGATATTCCGCGGCAGGTTCTCGAAGGAGTTCATAAAAAAGGTCCCCGCCAGAGAGTGGGTAAGCATGTTAAGCGCGTAAAGGAACAAAACCTCGTACACGGTCCAGCCGCCCACCGCCTGAAAACGGGTGAGAAGCACCATGACCATGATAAAGCCGGTCGACCACGCGATGATTTTGGACAGCGTGCGCACAAAGTACTCGCCCCTGTACTCAAGCTGGGTCATAAAGCGTACCTTGGCAAACGCCATGTAAAGGCGCAAAGCGTACAATCTCTATCCCCCCTGTATAAACATGCGGCGCTGGACAGCGCGCCAGACAAGCCGCTCGGAGACAATAAGAACAGCCGCCCACACAAGCTGAAGCAGGATGACGCGCAGCGCCTGCCAGGCGTCGTATTTGCCCAGATATACGGAAATCGGCTCGAACGCGATAAGCCTGAAGGGAAGCCATTCGCACACCGCCGCAAGCGCCGGGGGATAGAACCAAAGCGGCACAGTCGCGCCGGAGAACACCGTGAAAAGCCCGCCCACAAGCATCACCATGTGCGTGCCGTTCTTAATCCAAAACACAAAAAGCCCAAAAATGTACTCGATATAAAACATAAGCAGCACGGCAAGAAGGGCGCTTAAAATAAACAGCGCAAGGTTAAGCGCGGACGGAAGCACAAGCCCCCAGAACGCGCAGGAAACTATTATCACCGGAAGGCCGGAGAAGACAAGGGCGAACAAATTCTCGCTTAACTGCTCGAAGAACATATAGCCTATAAGCGGGACGGGGCGGATAAGGTCAACCGCCACCGAACCGTCGCGCACCCGGTCGGCAAGCTTGTGCGCAAGCGTTGTGCGGGTAAGCGTGCGCAGCACGAAGGCCGCCGCGACATATGTCACCATGTCCGGCAGAGTGACGTCCCCGTCCGCGGCGCCGGAGACGCCAAGCAGCGCCGCCCAGATGCAGACCTGTATGTAAATCCGTATGATATTTCCGGCGATACGGAAAAACGTCTCGCCTCTGTACTGAAACTGAAGGCGGAAGGTGCGGCTTAAAAGCGCGAGGTACATCCCCGTCATGGCTGCGGTTCCCCGCCGCGGCGGGCGTCCCCGGCCACGGCGCTTTTCCGTGCGAGGTACTCCTGAAGCATAACC
This sequence comes from Oscillospiraceae bacterium, assembly GCA_031271665.1. Lineage (GTDB taxonomy): Bacteria > Bacillota > Clostridia > Oscillospirales > UBA929 > WRLJ01. The sequence continues at coordinate 20,737 of JAISVI010000002.1, read as the reverse complement.
GCCGCCGCCGCCGCGTCAACCTTGGCGCGGTTTTGCTTGCCGTGCCGCCCCGCGTCGTGCAGAAGGCGCGCGGCGCTTACGGTGGTAAGACGCTCGTCCCACAGCGCAAGGGGCAGTTTCGCGTGCTTTTCAAGAAGCGCGGCAAAGGCGCGCGTCTTTTCCGCCCGGGGGCCTTCCCCGCCGTTCATGTTAAGGGGAAGCCCGACGACCAGTTCCCCCGCCCCGCGCTGCGCGGCAAGCGCGGCAAGGCGTTTGGCAAGCGTTCCTGCGTCCCTTTCAGTAAGAGTAAGCGTTTCTCCGGGCATAATACCAAGGGCGTCGCTGAACGCCACGCCGGTGCGGACGTCGCCGTAATCCACTGCCATTACTTTCGTTTTTATTCCCCCCTTGCTTTTTTACCGCTTTCTAGTATAATATACAAAGGTATGCCTGTCAAACTGGCAGGCAGCGGGAAGAAAGGACTGTACATGAAAGACGTATTAAACGAGTGGCGCAGAAAGCTTCGCGCCGCCTTTGAGAAGACCGGGCGCTTTTTCGCGAGGGCGCGCGTGAAATTCGGCCGCGTCCTTAATCCGAACCCCGGCCCGGAGATACGCAAGACCGCCTTTTACTTTGGCCGGTTTGTCGGCGTTATGCTTAAAGCGGCCCTTACCCTTATGGTGATAGTAATCGGCGCGGGGATTGTCGCCGCCGTCTACGGCGCGACGTATGTCGCAAACGACATTGACGCCGGAACGCCGGTGCTGCTTGAAGATTTCCCGCCCAACCTGTCCACGGTTTTTTACGCCAAGGATCCGCTGACGGGCGAGTTTATACCGGTTGAGACTATTTCGGGGAAAGACAACCGTCTGATTGCCGCGTACAGCGAAGTCCCCGAGTATCTTAAAAAGGCCATTGTCGCCATAGAGGACAAACGCTTTTGGGAGCATAACGGCGTTGACTGGAAGCGTACGGTAAGCGCGTTCGGTAATATGTTCCTGCAGATGAGGGGCAACTTCGGCGGCTCGACCATAACCCAGCAGCTTCTTAAAAACATTACCGGAAACGACGCGCAGACCGTCGAGCGCAAATTTCAGGAGATATTCAGCGCGCTTGAGTTTGAGACGCGCTATACAAAAGAGCAGATTCTTGAGCGGTATATGAACGAGATATACCTTGGCAACGGCTGCGACGGCGTTAAAACGGCCGCCGCGACCTATTTCGGCAAAGAGCTTGACGAGCTTACCCTTCTTGAATGCGCCTGTCTTTCCGGGATAACGAACAACCCCTATCTCTACGACCCGTTCACAAATCCCGAGAACAACCGCCGCCGGACGGACATCATCTTGGGCGAGATGCTTGACCAGGAGATGATCTCCCAAGACGAGTATGACCGCGCCATGTCCCAAAGACTCAGATTCGTCTCGAAAACCGTTGTTGACGAGGGGAAGATACGCGATTGGTACATTGACGAGGTCATCGACGACGTCACGCAGGACATTATGGAACTGTACGGTTGGGAAAGCAGAACCATGGCGACGCAGATGGTCTACAGCGGCGGCCTTTCAATTTATATTGTCCAGGATCTTTCGATACAGGAAAAAATGGACAGCATCTGGTACGACGACAGCAAGTGGCCCACCGTCCGGGACGAGGAACTGCCGCAGAGCACGATGGTAATTATGGATTCGCAAACCGGCGATATTCTGGCCATGACGGGAAGCCGCACCCCAAAAACTTCGAACCTTTTGTTTAATATGGCGACCGACACCTACCGCCAGCCCGGCTCGTCGTTCAAGCCCTTGGCGGTTTACGGGCCCGCCTTCGAACTTGGCCTTATCACGCCGTATACCACCATGCTTGACGCCCCGGTCGGGCTTAACGAGGACGGCGGCGCGTGGCCGCGCAACTCACCCGAGCGGTACGAGGGTCGCATGACTATTTTAGACGCGGTGACAAACTCCAAAAACGCCGTGTCAATACGCGTACTGCGCGACTTATCGCTTGAAACCTCGCGCGATTTCGCCACAAATAAATTCCACTTAAGCAAAATCATACACCAGACAAACGACGCGGGCAATATTGACGGGGAAAGCTCGATGGCGTTCGGCGCGCTTACAACCGGCGTAAGCGTCAAAGAAATGGCGGCGGCCTATGGCGTGTTCCCAAGCGGCGGAATCTACAGCGCGCCGCGCACGTATTCCCAAGTGCTTGACCGCAACGGCGACGTGCTTATAAACAACACCCCCGACCGCTCGGTGTCCCTTTCCGCCAAGGCGGCGTTCTATATGAACCAAACCCTTAGAAGCGCGGTGCTTTCCGGCACCGGAGGAAGGGCGAACTTTAATTCCGATATGTTTATCGCGGGCAAGACCGGTACCACAAGCGCCCAGAATGACAGATGGTTTTGCGGCTATACGCCGTATTACACCGCCGCGTGTTGGTTCGGATTTGAGATGCCGCGCCCGCTTAGACCCACCAGCTCGAGTGAAAACCCCGCGCTTAATTTATGGACTCAAGTGATGCGCCTTGTTCACGAGGATTTGGATTCGATCGACATCGAAAGACCGCAGGGGCTTGTGACACGAAGCTATTGCATAGACAGCGGCATGGCGCCCTCGGCGCTGTGTCAGCTTGACCCGCGCGGAAGCCGCGTGGCCACCGGGACGTTCTTCCCCGAGGATGTGCCTTCGGGGACATGCACAATGCACGCAAGCGCGCATATTTGCGGCATAAGCGGGCATCTCGCCCGCCCGGACTGCCCGGCGGCCACGCTTCAGCAGATTGCGCTTCTAAACGACCCTGACCGGCTTATGCCGGCCGCCGGGGTTGTCATTTGGGACGAAGGCGTGACTTTGCGCCAGTACGGCTCACAGCCCTATTACACTGACGAAACGCATTTTTACCCGCTTCCTTATCTCGATTCCAAGCATGACGCGGTCAGCCCAATACACGGCGGCGCATACAATTCGTTCTGCGAGGTCGTACACGAAGCGGCTCCGCCGCCGACGGAAAACCCGTTTGAGCCGAACACCGAAAGTCCGCCAATACCGGAGTATCCAACGCTTCCGCCGCCAAGCCCGACCTTCAGTCTGCCATACGACCCGTTCTTTGTTCCATAACACTACAATTTCTTTTGTGCAAATTAATCCTTGGAAAAGCCGCCGCTTGAGAGTTTTTCAGGCGGCGCTTTTGTGCATTTTGCCGAAAACGAACAAGCTTTCAATTTGTGTCTTGACATATACGTTCGAGAGGTCTACACTATATAGTGTGTCCGGCAACAGGATGAACACTATTACATGTGCATTTTCAAGGAAAGCACGTACACAAGGAGATTGGTACGCAATGACTGTAAGCGACACGGCAACCCCCATCAGACGTATCCGCAAGCGCGACGGACGCGTTACCGTCTTTGATCTGGACAAGATCGCCGCCGCGATTTCCAAGGCGTTCGCCGCCACCTATGACCAGGACAAAAAGGCCGAGGCCTATCGTCTGGCCGAGGAAGTTCTGTCAGTCTTGGAAACGGAAGGCGACGACACCCCGGACGTAGAGCATATCCAAGATATCGTCGAGCGGGTGCTGATGGAGAACGAACACGCCGACGCGGCAAAAAGCTATATCATCTACCGCGCCGAGCGAAGCCGTGTGCGCGTCATGAACGGCAAACTGATGAAGGTATACGAAGAGCTTACTTTCCGCCCCGCGCTTGACAGCGACATCAAGCGCGAGAACGCCAATATCGACGGCGACACAGCGATGGGCACAATGCTTAAATACGGAAGCGAGGGCGCCAAGCAGTTCTACGAGATGTTCGTGCTTGACCCCGCCCACGCCGAGGCGCACCGCGCCGGGGACATACACATAAACGACCTTGATTTCTTCGCGCTTACCACCACCTGCTGTCAAATCGACATAATCAAGCTTTTTGACGGCGGTTTTTCCACCGGACACGGCAATCTGCGCGAGCCGAATCACATCGGCTCGTACGCGGCGCTTTGCTGTATCGCCATACAGTCGAACCAGAATGACCAGCACGGTGGGCAAAGCGTGGTCAATTTCGACTACGGCATGGCTCTTGGCGTGCGCAAAACTTTCCGCCAGACTTACCGCGAGAATGTACTGCGGGCAATGGAACTGCTGGAGGGCGTCGCCCTTGACACCCTTGACTGGCCGGACGCGGACGACAAGCGCCCCGGGGACATGTCCCCCGCTTTGGGCGGAAACGACGCCTATCAGGCCGCCGAGGCCGAGGTGCTAAAGCGGTACGTCTCCCCCGAGGCTGCGGCGCGCATACAGGCGTTCGCCCAGCGGCACGCCGAGAGAGAGACGGATCGCGCGACCTTCAACGCGATGGAGGCGTTTGTCCACAACCTTAACACAATGCACAGCCGCGCCGGCGCGCAGACCCCGTTCTCCTCGATAAACTACGGCCTTGACATGAGCCTTGAGGGGCGCATGGTCATTAAAAATATCCTTCTGGCGACCGAGGCGGGTCTTGGCAGAAAGGAAACGCCCATTTTCCCCATCCAGATTTTCCGCGTAAAGCGCGGCGTCAACTCCGACAAGGACGACCCGGGGTACGACCTGTTCCGGCTTGCCTGCCGGGTAAGCGCAAAGCGCATGTTCCCCAACTTCTCTTTTATGGACGCGCCGTTCAACGCGCAGTATTACAAGGGTACGCCGGAGACCGAGATCGCTTATATGGGCTGCCGCACCCGCGTTATCGGCAATATCTACGACCCGGAAAAGGAAATCTCCAACGGGCGCGGGAATTTAAGCTTCAGCTCGATAAACCTGCCGCGCATCGCGCTGAAGCACCGCCGCGACATCACGGGCTTCTACCGGGAAATGGACGAGAAGCTTGACATGATTATCGACCAGCTTTACCAGAGGTATAAAATCCAGGCCGCGCGCAAGGTGCGCAACTACCCGTTCCTTATGGGCGAAAGGGTATGGCTTGACAGCGACGCGCTTGGCCCGGACGACGAGGTTGGCGAAATCCTTCGCCACGGCACACTGTCCGTCGGCTTTATCGGCCTTGCCGAAACGCTTATCGCGCTTACGGGGCATCACCACGGCCAGTCTGCCCAGTCCCAGGCGCTTGGGCTTGAGATAATCGGTCATATGCGCGCGCGCCTTGACGCGGAAAGCCGCCGCCGCAGGATGAACTTCACCCTTATCGCCACGCCCGCCGAGGGGTTAAGCGGCCGTTTCGTCGCCCTTGACCGCCAAAGATTCGGCGACGTCCCGGGCATCACGGACAAAGAGTATTACACAAACTCGTTCCACATCCCCGTAAGTTTCCCCATCACTGCGTTTGACAAGATAAATCTGGAGGCGCCGTACCATAAGCTGACCAACGCCGGGCATATCACCTATGTCGAGTTGGACGGCGACCTTGCCCACAACATCGACGCGTTCGAGCGCATTGTTATCGCCATGCGCGACGCGGGCGTGGGTTACGGCTCGATCAACCACCCGATTGACCGCGACCCCGTATGCGGGTTTTCCGGGATTATCGGCGACCAGTGTCCCGGCTGCGGCCGCCGCGAGAAGCATTCCGTCCCGTTCGAGCGTATCCGCCGCATAACCGGATATCTCGTCGGCACCCTTGACCGCTTCAACAACGCCAAACGCGCCGAAGAGCGCGACCGTATCAAGCACGGACTCTGCGCCGAGGGGGACGCCCGTGTCGGATGACCTTTCCCTGCGCGTGGCCGCCGTGACACAGGACTCTGCTGTGGACGGCCCCGGTCTGCGTCTCGCCGTGTTCACCCAGGGCTGCCCGCGAAGCTGCCCCGGATGCCATAACCCGAAAACTCAAGACCCCGGCGGCGGTTACGACACCACCGCCGGGGCTGTTTTGCGCGAAGTCCGTCGCAACCCCCTGCTCGCGGGCGTCACCTTCTCCGGCGGCGAGCCGTTCTTACAGCCAAGTCCCCTTGCCGCGATTGCCCGCGCTGTCAAGGCGCGCGGCCTTACCGTCTGGGTGTACTCCGGCTTTCTCTTTGAAGAGCTGCTTGACCTCCCCGGCGCGCGGGAACTGCTTGAAGTCTGCGACGTACTTGTTGACGGTCCGTTCGAGCAAAGCAAAAAAAGCTATGACCTGCTGTGGCGCGGAAGCGCGAACCAGCGGCTTATTGACCTCCCGGCCAGTTTACGGACGGGGAAGGCGGTGGAACTGGCAATTCAGACGCTCTAAGAGCCTAGCGCCTGCGCGCCGCCTGCTGCTGAAGCAGAAGCTGCTGGCGCTTTATCATGTTGTCAAGCTCGTCCTGCTTTTGCTTGTACTCGAACATAAGGCGCTGCCAGTCCGCCGCCTGCGCGTCTTGGGTCTGGCCGTACCGGAACTGCTGATAGCGGAAGGCGTCGTTTGCCCTGTCGCGCTCGGCCTGATAGGCCGCCTCTTGCTGACGGGCAAGCGCCTGAAGCTCGTCATTCACCCGCGAGTAATCGTACTGCGCCTGTTTCCAGTAGTCCTCGCGCGCCGCGTCGCCGCTTTTCTGCGTGTAGTCGTAGTATTGGTTCTGGGACTGGGCGCGAAGCTCGGAAAGCCGGCTCGCCAATGCTGTCTGACCGGCGGATGCCGCCTGAAGTATGGCGTTGTCGATGCTTCGAAGCGCGTCGTTTTTTTGCATCCCGATCTGGTTTCTTTGCTCCTGCCAGCCGGATTCAAGCGCCACCTGGCGCGATTCGCTAAGGCCGCCGTTAAAGCCCATGGCCGCAAGCTGTTGGGGAAGCGCCTCTTTGCTTTGCAAATAGGCGATGTACGCCTGCCGCGCAAGCTCGTCCGAGTCCTGCGTGACGCTTTGCTTCTGCGCGGAAAGCGCGTTTACGGCCTGATCCGTCTGCGCGCCGTACATTGATTTAAGCTGCTCCTCTATCCGGTCAAAGCCGCTGTTCGCGTAGTAGTCTTCGTAACTGGGCGGGACATACCGGGAAACCGGCGCGTAAGAGGACGCCGACGCCGCGCCGGCGCGGCTTTTGCTTGGAGTGCCGGAGTAGGGTGTATAGGCCGGGTCGGGCAGGGCGAACGCCGGCACGTCAAGGGGAATATACTGCGAGCCGTCCGCGCCGCCGGAGTAACCCAACGTGGCGCGAACCGCCTCTGCTGCGGCGTGTGCCGCGTCCATGCCCGCCCGGTTATTCACCGACGCGAACTGGTTCCACATCTTGCCGTAATAGTCAAGCATCTCCGCGGCCTTGCCGCCGCCTGCCTTGGCGGCGGCGTCGTTATAACTGCCCAAAGGGACGTATTTTGTGGCCATTTAAGTCATCCTTTCTGGTCTTCGCTTTCATCCTGCGGCGTTTCGGCGCTTTTTCTAAGCGCAAGCAGAATGTCGGTAAGTTTTTTAGGGAAGGGTACGCCGCATTCCGAGATGTTCTCCAGAACGCTTAACCCTTCGGCGGCGATATAATAGCCCACCGCAAGGCCGCGCAGAAGCGGCGTTTCCGGCAGCAAAAGCTGGTCAAGCGCCACCGCCACCCCGACAATCACGTAAATAAGAAGCTTTTTAAGCCCACCTTTGAACGCCGCCCCGGAATTAAGGGTTTTTGTGATAACGGCCTTGATAAGCCCGGTTATATAGTCCGCCGCCGTAAACCCGATAAGCGTTAAAAGCCATATGTCAACGCCGCCAAGCAGGCTCGCCGCCGCCCCAAGCGCCGCGCCCAACCCGGCCTTCGCCGTGAAACCTTTCATTTTGTCCATCTCCTTTCGCCGTCAGCTAACGGTTAACTGTTCCCAAGTCTTCGGGCCGCACACGCCGTCCACGGCGAGTTTTTTAAGCGTCTGGAACATCTTGACGGCGTTAAGCGTCTCCGTTCCGAACGCGCCGTCCGCGCCGTACTTGGGCATGGCAATCCCGGCCTTGATAAGAAGTGTCTGCATTTCCTTCACGTCCGCCCCGGACGCGCCCTTGCTGAGTGTCCGCCGCGCAGCCCCCTTGCCTCCCCCTCCGGGGGAGGTGCCGCCGTCAGGCGGCGGAGAGGGTACGTCCGCGCCGCCCCACGTCGCCATAAACTTCTCCGGCGTACCGTACTGCCTTTTAAGCGCGGCGGTGCTGCCGTTCGGCATAAGGCCGGCAATCTCAAGGTGCGGCCTGTCCGGGGACTTGAACGTGCCGCCCCAGCGCAGGCCAAGGGTTTCCGCTAACCTGCCGACGCCCGCCCAGAAGGGGCGGGAGTTCGCCGGGTAATTCGCGCCCTTTACGTTCTGGCAAAAGTCCATCGCCACGCCCCACTGGTGGCCGGACTGATAGTCCGTACCCTTGGCCTTGGACTTTCCCGCTTTGTAAAGCTCGTCCTGCTCCGCCGCCGTTCGCAGCGTAGATGTTATGGCGACGGCGTACCCCGCCGTCTTGCATTTCTCCAAAAGCTCCGCCGCGATTGCCTGAAGCCTTGGGTGCAAAAGGTTTGTTCCTCGCATATATAATTCCTCCTATGCCTCGGCGGGGTATGCCACGCTGAAACAGGGTTTCCACGGCAGACCGCCGTACGTGTGCATTACCGCGCCGGTTGTGTCAAGCTGAAGATAACTGGCGTTTCCGTCCGTTCCGGGCGCGCTGGCCAGTATTATCGCCCTTTTGGGTACTATTGCGCGCGGCAGGAACGCGACGGGCGCACCGCCCGCAGTAAGCGCGTTCTGCGTACTGCCGCGCAGATAGACCGTACCGTCTCGCCGGGCGTACTCAAGGTAAAGCCAAGGTACGGTTTGGGTTGCCGCCGCCCATTCGATTGGCTGCGGCGGGGCCGTAACGCGCGTTTCCAGCTGCGCAAGGTCTTCGGCAAAGCCGGCCTGCGCCGCGTCAATGCGGCCGTTAACTTGCGCGATTCCGGCGCTTATGCTTGCCTTGGCGGCCTCGATGCTTTGACCTGTCTGATTAAAACGCATTTCATAGTCGGCCTTGCCCGCGTCCCATTCGTCAAGCATCGCGTTCAGAGAGAACGCGACCTTTTCGCGCACAAGGCGGTCGAAAACGGACTTATTCTGCGCGGGAGTACCCGTAAGGATATCCGGCGCGCTGACCACGCCGTACTCGGCCACTATTTCTGGGGTTATACGTGGAATTGACATTTATTCACCTCTTTTATTGAAGTGTTGAAAATTGCGTGTTCGCCTGCAAGGCGAACGAGCGCAGCGCTTGCGAACAGGCGGCTGTGCCGCGGCATCGCAAGCCGGAGCGGGCAATTTTCAACATGCCTTTTATTTATAAACGCCGCCCTCGCTGTACTCCAGCGCAAGACTGTCAATGCCGAACGACTCGTTAAGTCCGCTGTTGTGAAGGCGGAATCGCGACTTGTCCGTCTTACGGACGCGTATTCTTTGGTTCATAAGCTTTGGAGTGCGGTCGGCGCTGCAGGAAAAACTGCGGAAATCCGTGAAACTCCAATCAAGGTACTGAAATTTCCGGTTTGTTTCGGAAACTGTATGCCACAGCCCCTTCCTTTGAACAAGTATGGACACGCTTGTTACGGGCGACGGCTGCAGTCTTACCGCTACATTCCGGAATGTTTTGTTCCGGAAAAAGGCTTGGCCGCTTAATTCCGGCGTGTCCCAGCGGGCGGATATGGCAGCTCCGTCGTCATTGTACGATGCGGGATTCTGTACATCTTCATAAAAACGGTATATACGGCCATTCGACGTTCCGAAGCAAAGCTGCCCGTCTTCAACCCACATCACGCGTGCGTCCACGCCCGTCCAAACATAGCATTCATATTGGTGACTGGAATGCGGCTCGGCGGACTGATAGGCTTTTTGCATACTGTCAAGCAGATATAGCTTTCCGTTAAGCGAAAGCACGTAAAAATCCTTCCATACTACGGCACAGGCATTTTGCGGGTTGCGCTCGGCCTGAAGCGCGGGCGCGATGTAAAAACTTCTTTGCTGGGAATAGCGTTCGCCGGTAAGTTCCTCGGCAGTTATAGAGTACACGCCGCGCTCTGTCAGAAAAAACGGCTCTTTCCCAAGCGTGGCGAAACAGTCCGGCGCGACAGCGGCCTCGCCGCTTAACGTGTTTACCACGGGGAATGCCGCATGGCCGTCGGAAAGGATTCCAGAGCGGACGATTATACCGCCCTTGCCGTCTTTGACTCGCGTGTGTGTGGCAAGCGCGTCTCCCACGACGCTGTAGCCGACGATTTCCGCGCCTCCCTGCCCAATGTCTGAATACCATGTGTCCCCGAAATAGGTCGGATCACCCATCTCCGAGTAAAAGTCCATGCCCGGGTATTCCGGATTCCCGGAAAGAAACAGGCGGTCGGGCGAACCTCCCACGCCGTAAAGCTCCATAATCGTACAGCCCATGATTTTGCGCAGGTTTTCGGGTCTGTCCTTGGCCGCGGTTATTCTTACGTTGTCATGCCCGCTTATGGGCGGGGCGGGCGGGGCGGTCACGAACGTCACCGTCCCGTTGGCGCGGTCAACGGTGAAGTCGCTTGCCGGCACAGGCGTCCATTCGCCGTTTGAATTAAGGGTTTCAACCCAAACTTCGTCCTGCGCCAGCCCTTTCGCGGTAAGCTCGTATGTTTTGGAACTTCCGTCACCCAAAAACTGCTCGCGCCATCTGCGCCCAAGCAGATTAAGGGGTTCAAGCACCGTGCCGCCGCCGTTTGGCAGACGCGAAACCATCAGCGTGGGTATATAGGCCGCGCTGTCGGCGGTTACGGCGCTTATGCCGTCGAAAAACAGAAGCCGCTGTCCGTCTATAATACAAAGCCTTCCGCCCAAGGTTCGCCCGCGTGAGCGCGTTCTTGCCATACCGCCTATGGAGTGCTGGGCGTCGGGCGTTCCCCAAATAAGATTGGCGCCCGCGTGGACTGCGCGTATGCCGTTTATGCTGTACACCCCATATATGTACGCCCTTAACCTCCAACCCTCGTCCAAATAGTACCCCTGCCGCTTGCGCACCTTCCCCATGACACCGCGTATCATATTCGGCGCGTCCGGCGAGCGCGAGGGATCGACGTTGGACGGGGCATTGTTAAGGTCTACGCCCCGGAACACCTCGATTTGCAGTACATGCCGCCCGGAGGCGGCGCTTCTTCCGGCCATATTACCACCACCCTGTCTGCGGGCTGAACGCGGACTTGCCGCCCGTGAACCGCCCCGCGCCGCGCCGCAAAACCTCCAGACCCGCGTCAAACTCCTGGCGGTACAGCGCGGCCAAGCCCACGTCGTCGTCCTTGTAAAGCTGCGACGCCATATAAAGCGGCAGAAGCGCCGCCGCCTCGGGATGCAGCGCGGGCGTGAAGCTGTCCGGCGTCTGTTCGTCAATCTTCGCGGGATAGGCGTAATAGTACACCGTGTACGTCCCGTCTTTGACCGCCGGAAGCCACAGGATGCTTTCGCCCTCGGTCTGCACCCCTTCCGCCGCAGTCCGGCCTTTCGGCGTACTTAGATATATCTTCTCGGAATCCAAGAAGTAAAAATCCTTCGCAAGCTCTTTAAGGTCACAGCGCCTATAATCGCCCTGCGGGCTTTCTTCCGGCGGAATTTGTACGCTGTGCTGGATAAAGCGTCCGGCGGTCGCAAGCAGGTGAAGCGCCTCGTTGGCCGCGGCGGGCATTAGCGGCAGATACGGCTCGGCCAGTCCGTCGGTCAGCGGGTCGTCCCCGCCGTACGCGAAAAGCTTCATAAGCGTTATTTTCTTAATTTCTCCCCATGTCATACGTAAACCTCCCTTTGATCGGACTTCTGCTGTGCGGTGAATGATACCACGCGCCCGCAGTGACATACAATGACAGCGGGCAATTTTCAACATGCCCATGACGCGGACATCCGCGCGGGCATCCGCCTGTATAAATACGCTTGACATGGCGTATATAATGTAAATGGGACAATGTATGTTCAGGTATATTGTTTAATAAATTAAAGGGGATACGTTATGGCTTTTTCAAAGAGGCATGACGCGACAAGGGTAAAAACAGCGTATGATTTCAACGCGATTTTCCCCTATCTGATGAAGAGACGAAGCGACTCTATCGTTTTCTTCACGGAGCTTGTCGAAACCGAACCGCTGCTTGCCTATGTACGCGAGAAGAAGGCAAGCGGAAATCCCATGACCTCGTTCCAAGTGATTCTTGCCGCCATTATACGCACCCTTCACGAACGGCCCGAGCTTAACCGCTATATTATCGGCCGGCGCATCTATCAAAGGAAGGCGGTGGACGTTTCCTTTGTCGCGAAGCGCACCATGACCGACAAGGGCGAAGAAACTGTGGTCAATATCCATTCCGACAGCGCGGACAGCTATCAGGAGATTTTATCCAAGATAAGCGGAAGCGTTAAAGAGGTCAAGCGCGGAAAGGTCAAGGAAGACGACAAGCTTATCTCCGCGCTTATGCATTTCCCGCGCTTTGTTCTCCGCGCGGTGGTCCGCACAATCGAGCTGTTCGACTTTTATGTGGATACGCCGAAATTCCTTCGCGGCGTTGACCCGCTGCGGTGCAGCGCGTTTGTCGCCAACCTTGGCAGCGTGGGCATCGAGGCGCCCTTCCACCACCTGTACGAGTGGGGGACGTGCTCTATGTTCGTGGCGCTTGGCAAGAACAAGCCAACGCCCTATGTGGCGGCGGACGGTTCAATAGCGGCGAAAAAAATGATTGAAATAAAAGTGTCCCTTGACGAGCGCATTGCCGACGGGTTTTACTGCGCCCGCTCTTTGGCGCTTTTTAAGCACTACATAACGCACCCGCACCTTTTAGAGGGGGAAACTGCGGAGATTGAAGCCGGCGAGGATGACGAATGACCGTTTGCGTCAATGGGATAGATGTTTCTTACACGCGCGCCGGCCAAGGGTCCGACGTGCTGTTTCTGCACGGCTGGGGGGTTGGGCATAAGGTCTATACCGCCCTTATCGGCCGCCTTGCGCGCTTCCACACGGTCTACGCCCCCGATCTGCCCGGCTTCGGTGACACTCCCGAGCCGCCCCAAGTCTGGGACGCGCGGGATTACGCGGACTTTGTGCTTGCGTTCGCAAAGGCGCTTGGGCTTAACTTTACCGCCGCCGTGGGACACTCGAACGGCGGGCGCATACTGCTTCAGCTTACCGCCGCGTCGGGCAACGCCCTTGGCGTTGAGAAGCTTGTGATTATCGCCGGCGCGGGACTTAAAGTCCGCCGCGAGCCGTCTTACTATGTAAAGGTTTACAGCTTTAAGGCGGCAAAGCTGTTTCTCCGCCCGTTTCCGTGCGCCTTGGAAAGGTTCCGGAAGAACCGGGGTTCTGAAGACTACCGCAGCGCCTCGCCGCTTATGCGCGGAACGATGAGCCGCCTTTTGAAAACCGACTATACAAAAGAGCTTGACAAAATCGCCGTGCCGACCCTTCTTATATGGGGAAGCGAGGACACTTCCGCCCCATATTCCCACGCGAAAATCATGCGAACGCGCATACCCGACGCGGGGCTTGTCACACTTCCCGGCGGTCACTGGGCCTTTGCCGAGCAGTTCCCGGTTACGGCGGCGGCGCTTGATTCCTTTCTTGGGGGCAAAGCATGACGAATATAATCTTCCAGTCCGTGTTCTTTTTAAGCGCGATGGCCACGTCCGTGGGATATGTCCACATGCTTCAGCTTGAGTCTTATCAGACGCCGGGCTTTCTACGGTGGCTGAAGGCAAACCCGGACGCCGCGTCGGTGCGGCTTATGCCCGCCGTTTTGGCGCTTGTGGCGTCGCTTTGGTATTTTGAGTATATTTCCCTTGTCTGCGCGGGGCTTTTGCTTATCCCGTCATGGATCGGCGGTTTTAAGAAGGCCAAGAAGCCGCTTAAAATAACGGCGCGCGCCGTGCGGCTTTTTGTGATTCTGGGCATTCTGCTTGGCGGGGCGTCGTTTTTAATTTGGCTTCCGTTTGGCAGATACGCCCTTTGCCTTGCGCTTGTCGCGTATATCGCCCTGCCGTTTTTGGTCATGCTTGCCAACATAATAAGCCTGCCGCTTCAAAAGGCGGTAAACGGCCGCTATATCCGCGACGCGAAGCGGCGGCTTGCCGGACACCCGGGGCTTACGGTCATCGGCGTTACCGGAAGCTATGGGAAGACGTCGGTAAAACAGGTGATTAAATCTCTTTTAGAGGTTAAGTACGGCGTGCTTGCCACGCCCGAAAGCTTTAACACGCCAATGGGCGTCGTGCGCTCGATACGCGAGGGGCTTTCCGCCGCGCACCAGATATTTGTATGCGAGATGGGCGCGCGGCACAGGGGCGACATACGCGAGATATGCGATATCGTTTCGCCGGATCACGGCGTTATAACCGCTGTCGGGTCGATGCACCTTGAGACCTTCGGCACGGTGGACGCGGTCGCGGACACGAAGTTCGAGCTTGCGGACGCGCTTAAACCCGGCGGGAAGGCGTTCCTTTGCAGCGACTATCCCCATATCCGCGAAAGGGCGGGTCAAAACGCCGTGACCTACGGGCTTGATACTCAGTACAATCCCGATTTCTGGGCGGACGGCATTTCGGCGGACGCGGACGGCACGCGCTTTACCGTGCATACGCGCGACGGGCGCGAGCAAAGCTTTTCAACCCAACTGCTCGGGCGGCATCAGGTGCTTAACATCCTTGCGGGTATCGCCGTGGCGGACGCCTTTGACATACCGCTTAACAAACTGCCCGCCGCCGTGCGCGCCATACGCCCCGTCGCCCACCGGCTTCAGCTTATAAAGGGCGGGAAGATAAACATCATCGACGACGCGTTCAACGCAAACCCCGCCGGGGCGAAGGCGGCGCTTCAGGTGCTTTCGATGTTCGACGGGCTTAAAGCGCTTGTCACCCCCGGCATGATAGAGCTTGGCGACAGCCAGGAAGAGCTTAACCGCGCCTTCGGCGCGCAGGCGGCGGAAATCTGCGACTATGTCGCACTTGTCGGGGAAAAGCAGACGCTGTCCGTCGCCCAGGGGCTTAGGGACGCCGGTTTCCCGCCGGAGCGCCAAGGGGTCTTCGGTACGCTTGAGGAAGCCCTTACGTGGGTAAAATCCGTTAAGGACGGGCGGGATTTCTATATTCTGTTAGAAAACGACCTGCCGGACAACTATTAAGGGGGAGGAAGCGGCCCATGAAAATACAAGCCGCCGTTATATTCGGCGGAAGAAGCGTGGAACACGAGGTGTCTATAATCACGGGGATGCAGGTCTTCGCGGCGCTTGACCGCGAGAAGTACGACCCGGTGCCGCTTTATATCGCCAAGGACGGCGTTATGTACAGCGGCGAGGAATTCGGGCGGATAGAGTCCTACCGCCAGATGACAAAACTTCTTTCCGACGCGCGGCAGGTAAGCGTCACGCGCGAGGGCGGGCGGTTTCTGCTGCGCCCGACGGCGAAGAAACTGTTCGGCGCGGACAGACCCGCCGCCATTGACGTGGCCATCCCGGCGGTACACGGCACATTCACGGAAGACGGCTCGCTGCAGGGGTTTTTAGAGCTTATGGGGATTCCCTATACCGGGTGCGACGTGCTTAGTTCCGCCGTCTGCATGGATAAGCCGGTGGCCAAGGCGCTTCTGCGCGCGCGGGGGATAAGCGTGCTGCCCGACCGCGTTATCGGCAAGGAAGAATACGAATCCGACCCCGACGCCGCCGTTGCCCGCCTTGAGACGGCGTGGGAGGATCGTGAGTTTTACCCGGTTGTGGTAAAGCCCGCCAACCTTGGCTCAAGCGTCGGGATAAGCAAGGCGGACTCGCGCGCAAAGCTTACAAAGGCGATGGAGCTTGCTTTCAGCTACTCTTCGCGCGTGCTTATAGAACCCGCGGTACAACCGCTTCGCGAGATAAACGTCTCGGTGCTTGGAGAAGGAAGCTCGGCCCGCGCCTCGGTCTGTGAAGAGCCGATTGGCAGCGACGAGATACTAAGCTATCAGGACAAGTACCAAAGCGGCGGCAAGGCCGCAAAAAACGCGGGCATGAGTTCCGCAAGACGCGTTATCCCGGCGGAAATCCCCGATGAAACGGCGCAGAGTGCGCGCGGCATGGCGCTTCGCGCGTTTTCCGCGCTTGGCTGCGCGGGCGTTGTGCGCGTGGATTTTCTGCTTGACGGGAAAAACGGCGGGCTGTACGTCAACGAGCTTAACACCCTGCCCGGTTCTATGGCGTTCTACTTCTGGGAAAAGACGGGGCTTACGTTCGCGGCAATGCTTGACGAGATGATCTCTCTTGCCTTCGCGCGCCAGAGAGAAAGGGGGAATATGACGTTTTCCTACAGCACAAACTTACTTTCCACCGCTGAATTTGGAACGAAGGGAGAATAACACAAATGAAGTTTAAAGACATGCCCTACCGCCGCGTTTCCTTCGAGGAAGCCAAGGCTAAATACGAGGAATTAGAGCAAAGGTTGCTTGACGCGAAGACCCCGGCGGAAGCGTTGGAGGTTCTGCGCGAACAAGACACGTTCACAAAAGAGCTTGGCACAATGTTCGCCCTTGCCTATGTCCGTAACACGCTTGACACGACCGACGCGTTTTACGAGGCAGAGCAGGCGTATATCGACGAAACATCGCCGCGCCTTGGCGAGTACGAGCAGCGCTTTTTAATGGCGCTTCTTGAAAGCCCGCACAGACCCGCCCTTGAAAAGGAAATAGGCGCGCTTTACTTCACAAACGCCGAAATCGCCATGCGCGTCTTCTCGCCCGACGTAATCGGCGAGCTGCAAGAGGAAAACCGCCTTACCACCGAGTACCAGAAACTGATTGCCTCGGCGCAGATAGAGTACGACGGTAAAACGCTTACCCTCGCGCAGATAACCCCCTATCACCGCGATAAGGACAGAAAGGTGCGCGAAAGCTCTATGCTCGCGCGGGCGGGTTGGTTCGACGCGCAGAAAGGGCGTCTGGACAGCCTTTTTGACGAACTTGTAAAGCTTCGCGCCAAAATCGCCGAAAAACTTGGCTATCCAAGCTTTGTCGAGCTTGGGTACGACCGCATGACGCGCAACTGCTACGGCGCGCAGGACGTCGCCAAGTTCCGCGAGATGATTGTTACGCACATTGTCCCGCTTGCGCTAAGGCTTAAACAGAAGCAGGCCGCGCGTATCGGCGCGGACACGGACACGGGCGCGGGCAAGGCGTTTTTGAAGCTTTTTGACGACCCGTTCGTGTTCCCGGACGGCAACCCCACGCCTATCGGGACGCCGGAGGATATTTTCGCCCACGGCAAAAAGATGTACCACGCCCTTTCGCCGGAAACCGCCGAGTTTATCGACGTGATGCTTGAAAACGACCTGTTTGACGTGCTGACGCGCCCCGGCAAGGCCGGCGGCGGGTACTGCATCACGCTTGCGGCGTACAAGCTTCCGTTTATCTTCGCCAACTTCAACGGCACCGCCGACGACATTGACGTGCTTACGCACGAGGCGGGACACGCCTTCGCCGACTACCGTAACCGCGACGCCTTCCCCCACGCGCTTTCCGCCCCGACCTACGAGGGGTGCGAGGTTCACTCCATGAGCATGGAGTTCTTCGCCTGGCCTTATATGGAGGGGTTCTTCGGCGACCAGACGGAGAAGTACCGCTTCTCGCACCTTGAAAGCGCGCTTACCTTCCTGCCCTACGGCACGATGGTTGACCACTTCCAGCATATTGTCTATGAAAACCCGAACCTTACGCCCAAAGAGCGCAACGACGAGTGGCTTAAACTTGAAGAAACGTACCGCCCGTGGCTTGACAATTCCATGCCCTTCTACGGCGAGGGCCGCCGCTGGCAGGCCCAGGGCCATATCTACGAGCGCCCGTTCTACTATATCGACTACTGCCTTGCCCAGACCGTCGCGCTTGCGTTCTGGGCGCTTGCCCAAAAGGACTACGCGGAGGCGTGGGCGCGCTATATGCGCTATACCGACCTTGGCGGCAGCGACACCTTCACCAACCTTATAAGCCGCGCGGGGATGCCCTCGCCCTTCGGCCCGGACGCGCTTACGCAAGTCGCGCGCACCGCCGAGGAGTGGCTTGAGAAGTAAAACGGGAAAAGAAGCGCCGCGCCCCGGTTACGGGACGCGGCGCTTCGGCTATTCCCTCCGGCAGCCGGAAACGCGGATATTCCCGCGCCGAGGGAAGGAAGTTTATTCCGGGGGACAAAAGACGCTTTTTCTGGTATCATATCCTTAAGGAGGTTAGATTGCTGCCGCGCTTGAACGCTGTATTCACCTTTACACACACAAAGGAGGACAGGCTGTGGAAAGCATCAGACTGTACGAAAGCATTTTAGACAACATAAGGGATGCTGTATATGTGCTTGACGATAAAGGCAACTTTATTTTTGTCAACAGTTCCTATGTTAAAATGCTGAATCTTTCGCGCGAAGAATTGCTTAAGTTCAACGTTCACGATTTCTTGGAAACGAAGCAAATCGACACTTGCCTCGCAGATGTCGTTTACTCTCAAAAACGCAGGCTTGTAAGCTTTCAGGATATATACGATACGCTTTATAAAGGAAGGGGAAATTTCCGCACAATCATTGCGTTGACCCCCCTTTTGGACGATGTGGGCAACGTTAAAAACATTGTGTCCGTAATCAGAAGATTGGAGGAGTTAACAGAGGATTATAACGAGGCAAGCATGAAAAACGCGGTGTCAAAAGTGTCGTTGCGCGCGCAAATGTATGCTTCGGCAGAAGACGGCGACATTGTGGCGGAAGACCCCAAAACGATCGAAATACTCAATTTGGCCAACAATATCGCGCAGGCAGAGTCCAATGTCCTTCTTTCCGGTGAGTCAGGCACGGGTAAAGAGGTCATCGCACAGTATATCCACAAACACAGCGCCCGCAGGGGACATCCGTTTGTGGTTATTAACTGTGCGTCTCTGCCCGAATCACTGCTTGAAGCCGAGCTGTTCGGTTACGAAAAAGGCGCGTTTACCGGCGCGTCTTCCGGCGGCAAACTTGGGCAGTTTGAAATGGCGGACAAAGGCACGCTTTTCCTTGACGAAATTAACTCGCTGCCCTTTAACCTTCAGGGCAAGCTGTTAAGGGCAATCGAAACCAAAACCATCCTTCGCATTGGCTCTACAAAGCCGTGTGCCGTTGATTTCCGCCTTTTGGCCGCGACCAACGAACGTCTTGACGACTTAGTGGCCGAGCGGCAATTCCGCGCCGATTTGTATTACCGTCTTAACGTTATTCCCATAACAATCCCGCCGCTTAGAGAACGTAAAGAAGACATTTTGCCACTTGCTTTCAGTTTTTTGAAGCATTACTGCAAAAAGAACAGCAAGACAAAATCCTTTTCCCCGCAAATGCTTAATAAGATGAAGGAACACGATTGGCCGGGTAATGTGCGTGAGCTTAAGAATTTTGTGGAACGCGCCGTTGTCATGAGTTTCGATGATACTATCGAAATCCATGATATCGCGGCAGTCGCGTCCCCTGTCGGTAAAGCGAAACCGCTTTTTACCCCGGATACCGACCCCATACTGGAGGACATGATGCAAAGAGGCGTCTCTCTGGATGATTATCTTGCAGAGTGTGAGCGCAGATACGTCGAGCGCGCCCTTCAAGTACACAAAAGCTCATATGCCGCAGCGCGTGTGCTTAATACAAGCCAGTCTTCAGTAATGCGCCGAAAAAAGAAATACGGGATATAGAATCAGGTTGCGGACAAATCCGTTTTGCCCCGAGCAAAGCGAGTTGCAGGGTGCGGAAAACTGGAGCAAAACCGCAGTTTTGTGAAGTTTTTCGGACTTGCCGGGCAGAACGGAGCATGGTTGCACGACTATAATCAGGTTGCAGACAAATCCGTTTTGCCCCGCTTT
Organism: Oscillospiraceae bacterium; assembly: GCA_031271665.1. Lineage (GTDB taxonomy): Bacteria > Bacillota > Clostridia > Oscillospirales > UBA929 > WRLJ01. The sequence continues at coordinate 1,019 of JAISVI010000002.1, read as the reverse complement.
GGGTTGTCCGATACAAAAGAAAACCCTGCAAGGAGGAACCCGTGTGAATCTGTCACAAATTGAAGTCATCGTGGAAATCGCAAAAGCCGGTTCGATCTCAAAGGCTGCCCAGAACATGTACATTTCACAGCCCGGGGTTTCCAAGGCGCTGCATCGGTTCGAGGACGAAGTGGGGGCGAAAATATTCGAGCGCGTAAACACGGGCATACGCCTTACCCCGATTGGCCGGGTTTTTGTCGAAAGCGCCCAAGATATCGTCGAGCAGGCCGAGCGCCTTGGCAGCGTGTTCGCGGACAGGGGTGTGGCATTCGGACTTGAACTTAGTCTGGCGTCCATGTCGTATCGCTTTATGCAGAATATAATCTCCGAGATTTACCTTAAATACAGCCATAATCCTATAAGCATAAAATATATGGAATGCGGCTTTGACCAGATTACGGATCTGATTGACAAAGGCGACGTGGAAATCGGCGTTGTCACGTTCTGGCAGCAGGACATTAAAATGGTGCGGAAAAAAGCTGCCGCCAAAAGCCTTGAATATCACGGTTTGGGTATGGCAGTACCCTATATCGGCGTCAGCAAACAAAGCAAATCATACCCGGAAAGCGTGACCGGATTTGAGCTTCAAAGGCTTGCGGCGATGCCGATTGTATCAATCTCCCCCTCTTCGCCGATGAAGGGTACCGGATGGGACTTCATGCGCCATGTCTTTGGGGAAGGGCTGTTTAAAAACTCTTGCAGAGAAATCAGGACGAACAACACCGGAACTATGCGGGAAATTGTGAACTCCACCGATGGGTTCACGTTGATTCTGCTGAACAACGGGCTTTATGAGAAATATGGCTTTTATGACGACATACGGCTTATCCCCCTTGACGGGGAAGGGATGAACTTTGAGATGGCGTGGCTGCAAAGAGCCAACACGGCAAGGTCGCCCCTTGCCGATGAGTTTATACGGACGCTGTCAAGGTACACCTCCGCTGTGTGATATACCTGCAGTGGGTATTATCATCTGGATC
>JAISVI010000156.1 GCA_031271665.1 Oscillospiraceae bacterium | reverse complement strand
ATACACAAGGTCAAGCGGTTCCTTCACAACGGTTCTGAAGCGGACGATGGAAAGCGCGCCGACCATGCCAAGCGACGTTATAAGGTTCGAGGACACTGCAAGGATAATAAGCGCGGTTATAAGGTTCATCGCGATAAGCGTCACGCCGAACGAGGACGAGTGCATAACGCCCTTGAAAGTCTTCGTATAGACAAAGAAGACAAAAAGCCCAAGCGCAAACGAAATAAGAAGCGCCATAAGTATGTCGGGGATTGAAAAGGACGCCGCCTTGTCAAGGTAGGTAAACTTAAAAAGATCTTCAAGCATTTGTATAACTCTCCCTTTATGTACAGTGTTATTTGCATGTTGAAAACCGCCCGCTCCGGCTTTTACCGCTTCGCGGCTGTCAAGCGAGCAAGCTCGCTCTTCGCCGCAGGCGCTTTTACCGCTTCGCGGCTGTCAACACTTCGTTTATGCCATTCTGGCGGCCACGTACTTTGAAAACTCGGTTTGATTGCGCCAGCCGATTTTGACTGTATCGCGGATTATGTCCGGCAGGAACGCGTCGTACTTGACTTCAAGGACGGTGGCGCTTGCCGCCGGAATCATTGCCAAGCCCGGGTCAAGGAAGCCGGACACGCTTTGCGAGGTTTTAATCCCGCTGTCGAAGGTTACCCTTACGTTGCCCGCGCGGAACACATACGCCTCTCTGCGGTATTCGACGATGCTTCGCGCCCGCAGGTTCTGGGCGCGCATTTTCGTGTAAAGCTCCATAAAAAGCGGTATGTCCGGGCGGTTCAGCACCCCAAGGTTTCCGCTTAAAAGCTCTTCACACTCCTTCGCGGAAATATCCGCGCTTTCCTTAAAGCAAAGCCGGTTTGCCTTGCTTTTCTTTTCAAGCCGGATAAATCCCGTGTCGCCGCCGTAGTAACGAAGCCGGAACTTTTCGCGCCTGCTTTGCCCGGAAAGCTTGTCTGTCACCGCCTTGTCCGAATAGTTGTCGAAATAAAGGCTTCGCACCGTGTACGCGCCGTCAACCCCGGCGTGCCCGTCCGGTTTCGCGACGGCGCGCAGACGCGCGCGAAGCTGTGCGCAGTCCGCGCCGTTTACGCAGTATTTTAACTCGTGCCTGCCATTCATGCCCCTGCTCCCTTCATAATAGACGCTCTAAAAACCCATGTCTACAAAGACTTTACCCCCCGATCGTGTAGGCAATTTGAAGACCGCGTGTGGATTCTATGAAGACGCTTGGGCATGACTTCGAGATTTTAACGCGCCTGTCTTCCCGCCACATACACATGGTTAAGCTCGTCCACCATTGCGACATATACGCTTTTAATGTCGTCAATCCCGCGCCTTGAAAGCTCGTTTTGCACAAATTCGCGCGTAAGCCCCCTTGCCTTTAAATTCGAGTCAAGCCACCGCCCGTCGTTAAGCACTATCACGGGAAGACCTTTGTTCTCCTCGCTTACGCTCATCTGTCCCTGGGTGACGGGCTGGTGCTGGGGATACAGTATAACACTGATTTGTCCGTTTGTCTCGATGATACCGTACTGCACGGTTGAAACGTCGGTTACGCCCTTGATGCGAAGCTCTTCAAGAACCTCCTCTATCATAATGCGGCTTTTTGCAAGCGCCTTGCGCAGAATAAGTCCGTCCTTTATCAGCACCGAGGGCTTTCCGCAGACGATCACACGCGCCCGTATGCTTTTAAGCAGAAGGAGAGACAGGCCGATTTGAAGCAGTACAAGGATTATTATCGGGACTATCCCCTGGAAAAGGGAAAGCGATTTGTCCTGAATGGGGATGGCGGCAAGCTCGGAAATCATAATCATAATCACAAGCTCGTTCGGCTCTAACTGCACGACCTGCCGCTTGCCCATAAGGCGCATTGACACGATGACGACCAAGTACACGATAACCGTTCTCAGAATCGTACTAAGCATTGCAAAACCCCTCTTGTTTCCCGCGCCGCGGCTGTGGTATTATAAACGAGATGTTGAAAATGGCGTGTTCGCCTGCGCGGGCGACCGAGGACGGTCGCCCCTGCAATGGGTGCGCCCGTGCAACCGACAAAGCCGCGTCCTTGCATACTTTGCCCCCGGGGAGGTTTGTATATGCGTTTCCCTCGCCTTCTGGCGCTTCCGGCCGCGCTTCTGCTTGCGCTTTGCGCGTGTACGCCGGACGCTTCGTCCTCCGGCGCGCCGACAGTTCCGCCAGACCCCGCGCCCGCGCCCACCGGGGCGTGGTATCCGCCGCCTTACGGCGCGAACTGCGGCGTAGAGACGCTTTATATAGCAACCGGTGACGACGCCGCTTCCCATGACGCGGTTGACGCGGTTCTTACGGCGGCGGACGTCCCCGTTTTTGTCGCCGCGTCGCTTGTTTCGCCCGCGTCCAAAGTCTCTTTTGACGCGTCAAGCGCCGGGGAACGTGAAAATGAGTTTGTCTGGAAGGCGCTTTCAGCCATAGTCACGCATTTCGCCCCGGCGGAGCAGACGCGGCTTGACGGCAAAGTCTTCGCGTCAAGCGAGATTGTAGAGGGGTATTTCAACGCCTATTTCAAACATGAGCAGTTTTTCCCGTCCCTTCCACCCATACCGGACGCGCTGTCCGGCACGGTAAGGCTTTCAGACGGCGAATACGCCTTCGAGCCGACGGACGGCATTTACCCGCATACAGACCTTACCCTTGCCTATACCGATATTGACGGCGCGCTTATGGTATACGCGGACGTTATCCGCGACGCGGACGACGCGGCGCTTACCGCCGAGATTGTTCTGCGCCCGCGCGCGGACGGCACGTACGCGCTTTGCTTTGCGGGCGTCGCCCCAAGCGGCGACGACGTTTTCGCCCCCTTTACCGTAACCGGCTACGGGATTGAAATACAGGTGCCGGACGAATGCGTCCTTACCGAAAGCGGCGTCACCTTCGCGTCGTTCAAGGCCGCAAACGGTCTTGGCATAAGCGTCGCGGAACAAGGTTTCACCGGGGATTTTGAAGACATGCGCGCCGCCGACAGGCGTATCCCGCACGGTGAAACGCTTGCCGCGGAGTTCGCCTCCGACCCACTGCTTGACTACGGCGTTATTACGGACACCGGGGAAAATCTGCGCTATCTTCTCGTCCGGCTTATGGAATCCGGAAACGCCGTGCGTATCGAGGTCACGGTGCCGCGCGAGTGGGCAAGCGACTACTTCCTGCTTGCCGAATCGCTTTTTATCCCGTTCGGCGCGCGGTTTCCCGATGAAACGCTGCTTGCCCTTGAAGATTACGTATTCGCGCTTGGACTGCCAGAATAGAAAAAAGCGCGCCTCTCCGGCGCGCTTTTCGCTTGGGGGAAACTCCCGATTCTGCGGTAACGGGACGCTGAGGACAGCATCGCCTACGGGGGAACGCGGACGGCCGCCCCTGCATGGGCGTTCCGATTTTGCGCATTTTGTATGTTCAAGCGTCAGCCGTGTTGACAATCCAACCGGCTGTGCTAAAACAAGGAAACTTGTATATGACGTTTAAGCAAAATGTCGTGATGAATGGTTGTGTATTATGAAACGTACAATTTCGCT
>JAISVI010000027.1 GCA_031271665.1 Oscillospiraceae bacterium | reverse complement strand
CGCGTCGCGGAAAAGCGCGTAGAGGCGCTTGTGCGAAGCGTACGCGGCGCGTTCGAGCAGTACATTACGCTTGCCCCGCGCCTGTCGCCGGAGATTCTGCTTAACGTGCTTGCCTCGGACAGCCCGGGGTATCTGGCGGACTATATCGCGCAAAGCACGCCCATACCCTTCACGGACAAACAGGCGATTCTGGAGGAAATACACCCCGCGCGCCGGCTTGAAAAAATGCTTTCAATCCTTACGCGTGAGAACGGTATACTTGAAATTGAGGCGGATCTTCAAACCAAGGTGCGCGACCAGATTTCAAAGAACCAGCGCGACTACTTCCTGCGCGAGCAGATGAAGACGATACGCGAAGAGCTTGGCGACGACGAGGGCGGCGGCGAAACCGAAGCCGACGGCTATCGCGAGAAGATAGTCGCCCTTTCGCTTGCCGAGGAAACGCAGGAAAAGCTTCTTCACGAGGCCGGACGGCTTAGCCATATGAACGCGCACTCGCCCGAGTACGCGCTTATACGCGCGTACCTTGACACCGCGCTGGAGCTTCCGTGGAATATCCAGACAAAAGACAGGCTTGACATCGCCGCCGCGAGGCGGATACTTGACCGCGACCACTACGGACTTCAAAAGGTGAAAGAGCGCGTTTTGGAATACCTTGCGGTAAAGCGCCTTGCGCCGGAGCTTAAAGGACAGATACTCTGCCTTGTCGGGCCGCCGGGCGTCGGCAAAACCTCTGTCGCGTTAAGCGTGGCAGAGGCGCTTAAACGCAAAAGCGCGCGCCTTTCTCTTGGCGGCGTACGCGACGAGGCCGACATACGCGGCCACCGCAAGACCTATATCGGCGCGATGCCCGGCCGGGTAATAAACGCCATGCGCCAGGCAAAAAGCCGCAACGCCGTGCTTCTGCTTGACGAGATTGACAAGCTTTCAAGCGATTTCCGGGGCGACCCGTCCGCCGCGCTTCTGGAGGTGCTTGACCCCGAGCAGAACTTCGCGTTCCGCGACCATTACCTCGAAGTGCCGTTCGATTTGTCCGAGGTGCTTTTTATCACCACCGCCAACACGACCGACACGATACCCCGCGCACTGCTCGACCGTATGGAGGTTATCGAGATAACCAGCTATACGGACGAGGAAAAGCTTCAAATAGTCAAGCGCCACCTGCTTCCCAAGCAGCTTAAACGGCACGGGCTTAAAAAAGCCCAGCTTTCGTTTACCGACCCCGCCCTGCGCGAACTTATTGCGGGATACACCCGCGAGTCCGGCGTGCGCAACTTGGAACGCGAAATCGCCGCCGCCTGCCGCAAGGCGGCAAAGCGCATAGCCGAGGGCGGCGAGCAGCAAAAGCGCCCCCTTGCGCCCAAGGATTTAGAGCCGCTGCTTGGCGTGCGCAAGTACAAACCCGAAAGACTGCGCGGCGAGGACGAAATCGGCGTGGCAAACGGGCTTGCGTGGACAAGGGTTGGCGGCGAGCTTCTTGAGGTGGAGGTCGGCGTTGTGGACGGCACCGGAAAGGTCGAGCTTACGGGCAACATGGGCGACATTATGAAAGAGTCCGCGCGCGCCGCGCTTACGTATATACGAAGCCGCGCCTCGGCGCTTAAACTTGACCCGGAGTTCCATAAAAACAAGGATATGCATATCCACTTCCCCGAAAGCGCCGTGCCAAAGGACGGCCCTTCCGCGGGCATTACGATGGCCGTGGCGATGGTAAGCGCCCTTTGCGGCGCGCCCGTCTACCGCAACGTGGCCATGACGGGGGAGATTACCCTGCGCGGGCGCGTCCTGCCAATCGGCGGGCTTAAGGAAAAGACGATGGCGGCCTATCGGGCGGGGATAAAGACCGTGATAATCCCAAGCGACAACGAAAGCGACTTGCAGGATATTGACCCGACAGTTCACTCCGCGCTTAACTTTATCTGCGCGGATCATATGGACACGGTTTTGAAGAACACCGTGGACTTTACGCGCGTACATGAATCTTAACAACACCGCGTTTAAGCTGTCCGCGTTTTCGCCCGGACAGTTCATAAACGACGCAAGGCCGCAGGTCGTCTTTGCCGGGCGCAGCAATGTCGGGAAAAGCAGTGTGATTAACACGCTTACCGGGCGGAAAGGGCTTGCCAAAGTGGGCAATTCGCCGGGGAAGACAAGAAGCGTGAACTACTTTCTGGCGGATAACGCGTTTTATTTTGTGGATTTGCCCGGCTATGGCTACGCCAAGGTCGCCCACAGCACGAAGGAAGCCTGGGCGGGGCTTATAGAAGAGTATTTCCGGGATACCGGGCGCATAAGCCTTGGCGTAATGGTCATTGACGCGCGGCATAAGCCCACGGCGCTTGACGTCGGCATGGCAAGCTATTTCCAGCAGACGTGCGTACCGTGGCTTGTGCTTGCCAATAAGGCGGATAAGCTTAAAAAGGGAGAGCGTGAAAAGAATTTGGAGATTGCGCGGCAAACACTTGTGCTTGATGTGACTGTGCCGCTTATCGCCTTTTCGGGCGTAAGCGGCCTTGGTAAAAATCAGGCAGTCGCGGAGATATTAAGGAGAGTTGGTGAAAAGGCATGAATCAGACGCTGAAGACGGGTTCGGACGGGCGGCTTTTGATTGGCGGCCTTGCCGCGTCCGACATCGCGGGGCAGTACGGAACCCCCGTCTATATCGTGGACGAGGACGCGATAACCGCCGCCTGCGGCGCGTTTACAACGGCGCTTGCGAAACACTATCCCGGAAACGCGCGCGCGGCGTTCGCAAGCAAGGCGCTTTGCTTTACTTACATCTACCGCGTTGTTCAAAAGTGCGGATTTGCCGCGGATGTCGCGTCTTCGGGGGAGGCATACACGGCGCTTAGGGCCGGAATGAACCCCGAAGATTTAATTTTTCACGGCAACAACAAGACTTTAAGCGACCTTGAGTACGCGCTTGAAAACAAGATAGGCCGCATTGTCGTTGACAATTTTACAGAGCTTAGTACGCTTGACGCTCTGTGCGAAAGGCTTGGGAAAACGGCAAATATCGCCCTTCGCCTTAATCCCGCCGTCAACGCGCAGACCCACGAGTTCGTCCGCGTGGGCGGCATAGACTCTAAATTCGGCTTTGCCATCGGGACGGGCGACGCCCTTGCGGCGGTAAGGACCGCTTTGGCGTCAAAACGTCTTAAACTTGGCGGGATTCACTGCCATATAGGTTCGCAGATTATGGACAGCGAGCCGTTTGAGTTTGCGGCGCAGATAATGGTTACGTTTATGAAGCGTGTTCTGGACGAAACCGGGTATCTTTTGAAAGAACTTAACCTTGGCGGCGGTTTCGGGGTGCGCTATACCGATAAGGATGCTCCGCGCGGCATTGAGGACGCGGTAAGGACGGCGGCGGAAACCGTCGTCAAAACGGCGACAGAGCTTGATTTCCCGCTTCCGCTTCTGATGCTTGAGCCGGGGCGCTCGATTGTCGCCGAGGCGGGGATTACGGTCTATACCGTCGGGTCGGTCAAGGAAATACCCGGCGTACGCACCTATGTGGCGGTGGACGGCGGCATGGGCGATAACCCGCGCTACGCGCTTTACGGCGCGAAGTACGACGCGGTGCTTGCCGACAACCCGCACGCGCCGCGTACGCGCGCAGTGACCGTCGCGGGACGCAACTGCGAGGCGGACACGCTTATAAAGGACATCGCCCTTCCGGAACTGAAGCCGGGCGACCTGCTTTGCGTACTTACGACGGGGGCGTTTAACTACTCGATGGCAAGCAACTATAACCGCGTGCCGCGCCCGCCGGTCGTGATGGTTAAGGGCGGAGAAACATTTGTCGCGGTACGCCGCGAGACGTTTGAGGATTTAACGCGGTGCGATTTATAAGGGATTGCGCGGAAGTGGAGGAAACCAGTTGATTTTAGACGTAATTAAAAGCGGGAATTTCCTGCCGCTTTTGTATCTGCTGCCAATCGTTGTAATCTCCCTTACAGTGCATGAGCTTTGTCACGGGCTTGCCTCGTATAAACTTGGCGACGACACGGCAAAGCAGCAGGGGCGTTTAAGCCTTAACCCGCTTAAACATATCGACCCGGTCGGGTTTCTCGCGATGCTGCTTATGGGGTTCGGTTGGGCAAAACCGGTAAGGGTTGATTTAAGAAACCTTAAAAAGCCAAAGCGCGACTTCGCGCTTACCGCCGTAGCGGGGCCTTTTTCTAATTTGATTCTCGCGTTTGTCTTCGCCATCGTCTATGTTATTCTTTTTTATTCCGGGCTTTGGGGTACATGGGGTTCGGACGCCATGTATTACGCGGTCATAGTAAACATCGGCCTTGCGGTGTTCAATATGCTGCCGTTCCCGCCGCTTGACGGAAGCCGCCTTGTGGCGGCGTTTCTGCCGGACAGGTATTATATACAGTTCCTTAGGCTGGAGCGCTATGGTATGCTTGTCGTGCTTGCGCTTTTATACATCGGTGTTCTGGACGGGTTCTTAAACGCCGCTGTCACCGGCATTTTTGATCTGTTTATAAGCATTGCGGAAGCGCCGATCAGGGCAATCTGGCAGGCGGTGTTTTGATGGAGACGCTTACGTTCCGCATAGAGAACCTTGTAAAGTCGCGTCAGGAGGTCATGGAGGACTTCGAGGGGCCGCTTGACCTTATACTTGATTTGCTTAAACGCCAGAAGATCGACATACAGGACTTGCGCATCTCGCTTCTGCTTGAACAGTATTTGGCGTGGATGGAGGCGCGAAAGCGGCTTGACCTTGAAATCGCAAGCGAGTTTATAGCCATGGCCTCGCACCTTGTCTACCTTAAAACGAAGGTGATTCTCTCTCTGGGACAGCCCGAGGAGGATGAAGAGGTGGACGAGCTTATCCTTGCCCTTAGAGAGCGTGTGCGGCAGGAGGAGTACGCGCATATCCGCGCCGCAAGCGCCTTCCTGCGCGAGCGTATGGACATCGGGCGCGGGATGTTCACCCGTGCCGCCGAACAGCTTGCCGTCGCGCGTACATACGCTTTTTCGCACGACAAGGCCGATATAATAAGGGCGATTGAGGATATCGGGATTCGCGCCGTACGCAAAACCCCGCCGCCGGTAGAGGTGTTTAAGCGCATCGTAGCGCCGGAGAAGCACCCCGTTCAGGACAAAATCACATCCATTCTTTCCCACCTGCGCGAACGCGGGAAGGCGGTTTTGCGCGCACTGCTTGGCGGGAAAAGCCGTTCGGAGTCCGTGGCGTCGTTCCTTGCCATTTTGGAACTGTGCCGCATGCGCCGTATCAGCCTTAGCGAAAATGGCGATGATTACGATATTCAACTGCGCCCTGAGGAATGATAGCGAATATGGAAAAAGCCAAAATCGAGTCCGCGCTTGAAAGCATACTGTTCGCTTCCGGCGAGCCGGTGGCGCTTAGTCGCATGGCCGAGGCGCTTGAAATCAGCGCGGAGGACGCGGGCGTGGGGCTGAAAGCCCTTGCCGACCGCCTGCGCTTCGAGCGGCGCGGAATGCGCGTGGTAGAAATGGACGGGCTTTACCAGATGGTAAGCTCGCCCGAGTTTGCCGAGCTTATCCGCGCGGTGCTTGAAGAGCGCAAGCCCGCCCCTTTGTCCAAGGCCGCGCTGGAGGTTTTAAGCATAGTGGCCTATCACCAGCCCGTCACCCGCGCGGAGATCGAGCGCATACGCGGGGTTGACAGCTCCAACACCGTACAGCTTCTGTGCGGCAAAGAGCTTATCGCCGAGGCAGGGCGGCTTGACGTACTTGGGCATCCGATGCAGTTCCGCACAACGCCGGTATTCCTTCGCGCCTTCGGACTGCGCGATTTGCGCGACCTGCCGGATCTTGACGAGTTAGAGGGGCAGCTTACGCTGCCGCTACGCCCGCCGGGCCTTGTGGGCGAGACGGACAGCGCGGAGGACGGCGTATGACCGGGTGGTTTATCGCGCTTATAATAGTTTTTTTCTTCCTTCTTCTGGGGGTGATACCCATCGGCGCGGTCGTTCGACTGGAGGACGGCAAAACGGACGTTTGGGTTCGCGCGGGATTCCTTAAATTTAAGCGGGGCGGAAAGAAAAAGCCCGCAAAGCCCGGCAGGGAAAAGCGCAGGCGTAAACCGGACGAAAAGCGTGCCGTCGCGGCCAAAAAATACGTACAAAGCCTTGACGACGTCATTGAACTGGCAAAAATCGCGAAAAAGACGCTTAAACGCGCAATCCGCATTATACGCGTGAACAGGCTTCACCTTACGGTAAGCGTGGCGTCGGACGACGCGGCGAAAACGGCTTTGACCTACGGGCGGCTTAATATGCTCGCCGCGTCACTGCTTCCGCTTCTTCACGAGTATTTAAACATACACGGGGACAGGATAAGACTTTCGCCGGACTTTGAAAGGGACAAGCCCACGGTCTTTCTTTATCTGGATGTAACGACCACTGTGAACAAGGCGTTCTGGTTTGCCGCGCGTACGCTGTGGGCATTCCTGAAATATACGGGCGCGCGCGCAAAATCTCAAACTGCGGCAAAGGCGGAAACCCAAATAATATAAAAGGCGGTGTCTTAAATGGCAAACGCGGCTGATCTTGTGGAAATGATGAACGCCTCGATGGGCAGAATCAAGGACATGACGGACGTGAACACGGTTGTCGGAAATCCGATATTCACGCCGGACGGGAACACGGTAATCCCGGTTTCAAAATGCTCGTTCGGGTTTGGCGTGGGCGGCAGCGAGTTCGGGAAGGATTCGAAGAACTTCGGCGGGGGAAGCGGCGCGGGCGTTACCGTCTCGCCAATAGGCTTTCTTGTAATAAGCGGACACAGCGTAAGTCTGCTGCCCGTAAACCCGACGGAAGGCTCGACGCTTGACAAAGCGATAGACATGATCCCCGGCCTTATCGACAGGGTGCAGGCGTTTATTGAGAAGCGTAAGAAGGAAAAGAAGAGCGCCCCGCCCGAGCAGGAAAACTAAACGGAGTGCAGACCGGACAACCCAAGAAACCGCGTGTTTCTGGTTGTACGGACGGAACGCTGTTTAGTTTTCTGCCCGCGAGGGCGAAGGGCGCTTGACCGGACGTGTGACGCCCCGTCCGAGCAGAGCGATTAACACGGCCGTTTTGGGAAACACTGTCCCTTATAGGTACCTCCAAAACCCTCCGCTTCGGCTTTTACCGCTTCGCGGCTGTCAAGCGAGCAAGCTCGCTCTTCGCCGCAGGCGCTTTGCGATGCCGCAGCATAGCTGCCTGTTCGCAAGCGCTGCGCTCGTTTTTATTCGGCTCCGCCGAACAAAAACACGGGTTTTAGAGCGTCTGATATGAGGTGATTTTGCTTGCGAGCAAAGACATGGGGCTGTGTATTCCTTTCCGCAATGCTTTTAACGCCCTGCGCAAGGGCTTCTTTTGATGGGCATGTTGAAAATTGCCCGCTTCGGCTTGCGATGCCGCAGCATAGCTGCCCGTTCGCAAGCGCTGCGCTCGTTCGCCTTGCAGGCGAACACGCAATTTTCAACACTTCTTTCAGTACAAACGCAGAAAGCGCCGTGCTAATTGACGCGGCGACGGGTCGCGTCCTTTATGAGAAGGACGCTGACCGCGTTATGCCGATTGCAAGCACAACGAAAATCATGACCGCGCTTACGGCGCTTGAATACGTTTCGCCCGACGACATTGTTACGATACCTGACGAGGCCGCCGGAACCGAGGGTTCGTCCATGTACGCGAAAGCGGGGCAGACGTACCCGGTTGGGGACATCCTTAACGGCCTTATGCTGTTAAGCGGCAACGACGCGGCGGCGGCGCTTGCCATCCACTGCGCGGGCAGCGTAGAGGATTTCGCGGCGGCCATGAACAGAAAGGCCGCAGAGCTTGGCATGACGAACACGGTTTTCAAGAACCCCCACGGCCTTTGGGACGAGAACTTCTCCACCGCGCGCGATATGGCGCTGCTTGCCCGCGCGGCGATGACAAACGAAGAGTTCAAAAAGATCGTAAAGCAGAAGTACGGCGTGGTGGGCGACATCTCGGTGCGCAACCATAACCGCCTTCTGTGGACGCTTCCGGGCTGTGACGGTCTTAAAACGGGCTTTACAAAGCTTGCCGGGCGCTGTCTTGTCTCAAGCGCCGAGCGTGAGGGGGCGCGGTTTGTCGCCGTTACGCTTAAAGACTCAAATGACTGGGCCGACCACACAAAGATGCACGAATACGCGTTTGCCGAGTATAAACCGCGCGTTTTCTGCGAACCCGGCTATTTCTGCGACGTCAATGTGATGTTCGGCGCGAAGAGCCAACTTCGCCTTGTATCGCCCCAAGGACTTACCGTTCCCCTTACGGACGGGGAAGCTAGGCGCGTCACGGTAAAAGTCACGGTGCCGCGGTATCTATGCGCCCCAATCGTCGGCGGACGGGGATATGGCGAAATAAGCGTCTGGCTTGACGGGGAACTGCTTGCAAGGACGGTACTTGTGGCGGAAAAGGCGATGGCAATTGATAATTGACAATGGATCGTTATTAACGGGTTACGTTGTAGGGGCGGCGTTCTGCCGCCCGCGCCGCAACGCCCCTCCGGCAACGCCCCTGTAGGGCGCGACGCCCTCGGCGCGCCACCCCTAACGTAAATTTCACCGCACGGTGATGCGGCGCGGGCGCACACAGTGCGCCCCTGCGGTCAAAACACCCGTCCGCCTTCGGCGTCCACCCTCTTTTCTAAAGAGGGTTTTGTAGGGGCGGCGTTCTGCCGCCCGTGCCGCAACGTCCCTGTAGGGGCGCGACCAATCGTTATCAGGAAGGCAGGTGGGAATCCCTATGTTCCGGATCGCTTTGTGCGAAGATGAAAA
>JAISVI010000147.1 GCA_031271665.1 Oscillospiraceae bacterium | reverse complement strand
AGCGCCATCGTCTCGCGCGAAGTGTCGTGCTGAATATAAGAAAGGATACCCGGAAGGGTATGCAGTATCTTTTCTCCGCGGGTGATTATCACCTCGCCGCCGCGCTGGAAGGCGGCAAGCTGTTTCTCGGGCGCGGACGCCCCGCCGGAGGGAAGGCTTGCAAGAATGACAATAATAACGCAGGCCAATACCGCCGCGCCCGACGCGCCGAAAATAAAGGCGCGTGACAGCCAAAACTTCTTCTTCTCCGGCGCGCCGCCGGAAGCCGGCTTCTTGGCGGCGGCTTCGCCCTTCGCGGATTTCTTCGTCTTTTTCGGCACGGCGAAAAACGGGGTGTCGTCTTTAGGCGCGCCGCCCTTGGGTGTGCCGCCCTTGGGCGCGTCCTGCGCGCCGGAAGGTATCGGCGCGCCGCAGCCCGTGCAGAATTTCTTGTCCCTGTCGATAAAAGCGCCGCATTTTTCACATGTCACAAGTCTCATCCCCTATGTTTTTATAGACCGCGCCGCTGTCCGTTTCCGAAAAGATAAGCTTTCTGAACACGTCCCCGCGTTCCTCGAAATTCTTAAAATGGCCATAGCTTGCCGCCGCCGGGGAAAGTATACACGCGCCGCCGGGCGCGACAAGCTTTTTCGCGAGTTCGGCGGCCCGATACAAATCGTCGGCGAGTATAAGCCGGGGAAGGCACGGCGACAAGCCGCGCATAATCTCGTAAACGCGCTTTCCCGACTCGTACATCAGTATGACGTAAGAAAGGCCGCTGCCCGCCAGAAACTTCGCAAGGCCGTCATACGCGATGCCCCTGTCCATGCCGCCCACAAGCAGAACTTGGGCGTTGGGGACGCTTTTTACCGCGCTTACGGCGGATTCGGCGGTGGTGGAGATAGAATCGTCGTAATAGTCCGCGCCGCCCATTGCGCCAAGGAACTCAAGCCGGTGCGCAAGCGCGCGGTATGACCCAAGCGCCCGCGCAAAGCCCGTTTCGTCAACGCCGTAAAGCGAGCAGGCCAGGTACGCGAACGCGCAGTTTAAACGGCTGTGTTCGCCGCGCAGTCCGGCGCTTTCAAGAAGGCCGTTCCCAATAAACGCAGCGGCCGGCGTATCCGCGAAGATTTTATGCGCGCGGCTTCCGCCCGGATTAAACTCCGGCGGGCAGATAAGGGTATCGGAAAGGGACTGGTGCGCGTATATGTTCGCCTTCGCCCGCGCGTAGCGCGCGAACGTGCCGTAATGATCCAGATGATCCTCGTACAGATTAAGGAAAAGCGCCGTATGCGGCGAACGGCGGCAGTATTCAAGCTGATGGCAGGAAAGCTCCAGAACAAGGATTGTTTCACGCGAAACACTTTCAAAAACGTCGAAGACGGGCGTGCCGATATTCCCCGCAAGCAGGCAGTCCTTGCCGTTTTCGCGAAGGACGTGGTAAATCATCGTGCTTACCGTGCTTTTGCCCTTCGTTCCGGTCACCCCGACCGTCTGCGAACCGTAGACGCCCAAAAAAATATCCGTCTGCGAGGTGACAAGGCATTTCCGCGGGACATCCTCCGGCGCGACAACGACGCCGGGGCTTTTAAACACGATGTCATAGCCGTCAAGCGCGTCGGTATAGCCGCTTCCGGTAAAAACAGCGTCCGCAAGCGGCGCGTCTATGTCCGTATCGCCCCTGTCCGCGATATCCAGACGCGCGTACCCCCCGACGCGGGACAGGACGCGGTAGGTTGACGCGCCCTCTTTGCCGAAGCCCAGTATAAGCACGCGTTTGTCCCTTATAAGGCGATTTATCGCGTCAAGCATGTGCCGCATCCTTTACGAAATCCAAAAAATACTCCGGCACGGCGTTTTGCGCGTCGAACTGCCCGAGAAGGTCTGCCGCGCAGTCCGGCCCGCCGCCGCGCTTTTCGGCGAAGCGCCGCAAAAGATACGGGAGGGCGTCGCCGCTTTCCTCGTATTTCCGCGCGGTCATACGAAGGGCGGCGTTTACCTCGTCCCGGCTGCCCACGCACTCGAAGGGCTTTTCGGGCAGAAAACCCGCAAGCTTGTCGAAAAAGGTTTCAAGCTCCGGACTGTCAAGCATGTCCCTTCCGAATATCCCGGCAAGCGCGCCCCTTTCCATAAAGGGGGACAGGATTATATAGACGAAAAGGCATTTCGGGCAGTTTGCGCACCACTCGTCTGTTTTGCTTCCCGCATTGCAGCTTAGGAAAATGTTATGATAAGACGTAAGGGAAGCGAAAACGCGCGCGATCTGAAGCTCGTTAAGCGGGCGCAGCAGACTGAAATACTTAACGCCCGTGCCGATGTGCGCAAGCTCGTAGTCGATAAAGTCGCGCTCGAACTCGAAGCTTTTTGAGTATTGGTGGTTGATGTCCGTGCCGGACACGGTCGCTTCGTTCGCGCTTGACTCGTTTGACAGCGCCACGTTTTCAAAGCCGTTTATATACGCCGCGAGTACCGAGGAAAAGGCCACTATCGCGGAGAAGGGGGTGTGCCCGTTCAGAAAGCCCTTCGCGTTAAGCGCGAGCATGGCGGGGTCAAGAGTGCGCGACGCCCTTACAAGAAAGCCGTCTGTTCCGGCGGCACGGGCGGTGTCAAGCGCCGCCTTGCGGGGGTTTATGATAAAGCCGTACCTTTCGGCGCGGTTGCGCAAAAGCTCCAGCGTGACGGCGGAGTCCTTGCCGCCGCCGATGGGGACGAGGGCTTTTTTAAATTGACAATTGACAATTGACAATTGACAATTGGTTTTGGGCGGCGGGGTTTTTTGGGGGTGGATTCGGAAGAAGCCGGGGGCGGGGTCGATGCCGTTCAGGTAGTAGAATTCGCCCATGCCCTTTTGATAGAGCTTATCCCAGAACGGGATTTGCGCCTGTGTCAAGTATCCGCAGTTTACGCGGATATTTGGGGAGCAGGCAAGCTTCCAATAACTTATAAGCTCGGTCATGCCAAGGGAGAAAACCAGAGTATCAAGCGTTTGGGGGCTTGTTTCCGCCGGGGAAAGGATATCTATCGACCAAGACGGGTGAAAAGCGGCAAGACCCGGTATTTCAAAGTGATACGTAATATCAAGGGTTTTTTCCGCAAGTGTGTATTCGTACCCGCCGAAAACAAAGTCGGGGTATTTTTCGCGCAGGCGCGAAACCATGCTATCACCCTTTCGGAAGCAGATTGGGCCGCTGCGGTTAATACTACCACAGAGAGGAAAAAAACGCAATAGAAAGGAAAACGTACGGCAAAGGCACGTTATATCAGCAATGCGGTGTGACAAGCAATGACACGGTTGCGCTTTGGCTCTGGGGCTGATATACTTGTGCGCGGGCAGGAATGCCCGGAGAGGGAGTTACTGAAAGATGCGCAAAACAAAGATCATATGCACAATCGGCCCCGCCTCTGACACGCCGGAGGTAATGCGAAGTCTGATAGCGGCGGGGATGAATGTCGCCCGCCTTAATTTTTCCCACGGGAATAACGAGGAAAAGGCGGCCTGTATTGAAAGGCTTTGCGCCGTGCGCGCGGAGATGGGTGTGCCGCTTGCGCTTTTGGCGGACACCCGGGGGCCGGAGATCCGTATCGGGGCGATACCGGGGGGGCCTGTCCGGCTTCAGGAAGGGCAGACCTTCACGCTTCAGACGGAGGAGTGTGAAGGGGACGCGCGGCGCGTAAGCGTAAGCTACGCCGGACTTCCGGAAGACGTTTCCGTCGGGGGGCATATACTGCTTGACGACGGGCTTATCGATTTGCGCGTGGAGAGCAAGACCGATTCGCAGATAGTGTGCGCCGTTCTGAACGGCGGGCCGATTTCCTCGCACAAGGGGGTGAACGTGCCCGGAGTGAAACTGCGCCTTCCGTATATCGACTCGCGGGACAGAGCCGATTTGCGCTTTATCGCGTCCCAGCCGTTTTCCTATGTGGCCGCGTCGTTTACGCGCAGCGCCGACGACATACGCGCCCTGCGCGAGGAGATAAGACGTCACGGCGCGTCCGACATCAAGATTATCGCCAAGATCGAGAACGCCGAGGGGCTTCAGAACATTGACGCCATTATGGATGCGGCGGACGGCATAATGGTGGCGCGCGGCGACCTTGGCGTGGAAACCCCGCTTGAAGAGCTGCCCGTCCTTCAAAAAATGCTTATCCAGAACGCCTACCGGCGCGGTATGCCGGTTATCACCGCAACGCAGATGCTTGAGTCCATGATTAAAAACCCCCGCCCCACCCGGGCCGAGACCTCGGACGTGGCCAACGCCGTGTACGACGGTACTTCGGCGGTGATGCTGTCCGGCGAGACTGCCGCCGGGGTCTATCCGGCGGAGGCCTGTCACGTTATGGCGCAGATCGCGCAGCGAACCGAGCGGGCCATCGACTATAAAAAACGCTTTCTTACGCGCGAATATACGGAAGAAAACACGATTACAAACGCCGTGGCGCGGGCGGCGGTCACAATCGCCCACGGCCTTAACTGCCAGGCCATTCTTACGCTTTCCGAAACCGGGCGCACCGCCCGGCA
>JAISVI010000104.1 GCA_031271665.1 Oscillospiraceae bacterium | reverse complement strand
AAGTAACAAAGAAATGCGCCTTAGAAAACCCTTGGTTTTCTAAGAACTTTCCGCTTATACGGGGTTTAGGTTTCTGCTTTGGCAACGCGTTACCGTACCTATGGCGTTTCTCCGCGCACTGCCAGTCTATGTCCGGCCTTCTTCGTATTGACGGACTGTGTACGGCAACGCCTGAGGAACGGGCGGCACAACGCCGCCCCTACAATCCGTCCCCACAATTGTCAATTGTCAATTGTTCATTGTCAATTGACGTCGCGCCGCTACCATGAGGATACTGGTTTTTGTGCTTTTTGTATGTTCATGCGTCAACCAGCGCAATTATGTAAAAAGCCGCAGCAAAAGCAAAAGCCCGAAACCCGGAAGGCCAAGCACGCCGATTACAAGCATGTTTATGAGGTTAAGCCCAAGACTCATCCCAAAAACCGCGCCGATGGTATTGTACAGATAAATGCCAAGAAACCCCGCCACGCCGTTTCTAAGAAACTTTAAGAACCAGTGCATCCTTCATACCTCGCTTTCCTTTATAAGGCGAAGGAAGTACGTATAGCGCGCCTGAAGCGCGTTAAGCTCGTAAACGCACTGGTCGATAAGCTCTTCCTCGGTCGCCATATTGAATCTGGCGCGCGCGTGTTCGATGTCGGCCTTAACAGTCGCAAGCTCTGACACCCACTCGTCACGGCGTGTACCCTTCTCCTTTTTTGCGGACGTGTAAAGCATTTACCTACCCCCAATAGCCCTGTGAGGAAATATATACCTATTGTGGACAAAATATTCGTAATATAAACAAGTATGCTTAATACTTTTCAAGAATGTGGCACTCCGCCAAACTTCGTCATATAATTACGATAAGATTACGAAAAGGAAACGAGATTTCGACATTCAAAAGTTGACATAATTTGCAAATGTGGAGGAAGATCAACAAAAAATCAACGGGGCATTGACTTTTGTGGAGGTGTGTGATACAATCACACGGACAAATAGTTACAATGCGGTAACAAAGGCGGAATATTTACGTAACAGATGCGCATAGTTTTTTAGGAAAGGGGGGCGGGGCATTGTTCTATCACGTTCAAAAACTCAGACTTAGTTTGTCGCACGCGCTTTGGACGGTGCGGCACGGTTTGCGGGTCGCCGCGGGCATACTGCGCACCCGCCCGGTGGCATTTTTCCTGCTTGCGTTCATTTCTGTCGTGCTGTACGGACGGTACATAACCGACCTTAACATATTTGTATTCCACGACGACGGAAAAATGATTGTCCACGAAACGTATACCGACGACGCGATGACGGCGCTTGAGGAAGCCGGAATTTATATAAGCGATACCGACTTTGTAAGTTTTCCGGCGCGCCCTGTGCGCGGTGCGGCTGAAGTAGTCATAGAACGCAGCCACTGGGTTCACGTCTTTTACGACGGAAGAAACTTCTCGGTTCCAACCACCGGTGAAACTGTTGAGTCTGTCCTGCAACGCACGGGTTTTGTGGCGCGCTCCGGCGATATTATCCTGCCCTCTGCGGACACGCGCACCGAGGACGGCATGGAAATCCGTGTGCAGCGAACCGAGGTTTCTTACGAATATGAAACCGAGACAATAGAGTTTCAAAGTGTCACGCGCCTTAACGACAATCTGAACGAGCGAACTAAGGTCGTTATTCAAGAGGGCGTTAACGGTTCGCGGGAGGACACATACGAGATAACCAAGGTCGAGGGGGTTATGGTTGACCGCGTACTTATTAAAACCGTCGTTATCGAGCCGACCGACGAAATTATCGAACGGGGAAGCATTAAAACCGTCACCATGCGGGACGGCACGGTGCTTAACTATTCCCGGCGGCTTGAGTGTACCGCGACGGCCTATACGACCGAAAACAAGACCGATAAGATTAACGCGATCGGAAATATCGCCCGGGTGGGTACGATCGCCGTTGACCGTGACGTTATACCGCTTCGCAGCACCGTGTACGTCTGCGGCAGAGAGGGGACGACTTGGGAGTACGGCATCGCGCTGTGCGAGGACGTGGGCGGCTTCCGAGGCAACCATGTGGATTTATTCTATGACACTCGGGACGAGTGCATCCAGTTCGGAAAACGAAGATGCGTCGTATACGTACTTGACTAAAAGAAGTGGCCGGGCACATCGCCCGGCCGTTTGTTATTTCTTCCCCTGAAGCAGCGGGGACAGCCGCTTGTAAACGAAGAAGGTTATTACCGCGCTTATTGTGCTTTTAATAAAGTTTACGGGGATGATTCCCGGCAAAAGCAGTCCCTTCACCGCTTCGACCGGCGCGCCGGTGTAAAGCGGTGTGATAAGAATGTTCGCGGGGATCATTATAAGCGTCCTTGCGATAATCCCGGCAGAAAGACCAATGACAGCGCCTGTTTTCGTCTTTCGGAAATGATAGATAAGCCCTGCTACGGCGGCATTTGCGCCAATGGCAATGAAGTGCTGAAGCGCGCCCCAGTGTGCGCCGCCCTCTATGCCAAGCAGGAAGCTTATCCCCACGCTGATAAACGCCGTAAGCAGTCCCGCCGGAGTCCCCAAAGCAAGTGCGGTGATAATTATGGGCAGGTCGGAGTATTCGTACTTTATAAAGCTTACAACCGGAATAATTGAAAACCCGGGGACTAACGACAGCAGAACCGCGATTGCAGACATAAGCCCGATCATTACCACTCGGCGTGTCGCGCTGCTTTTTGACTGTTGCATATTATGACCTCCACAAAATTACAAAGGCCCGTTTTAAGCACGAAAAATCGCCCTTGGGTATCCAAGGGCGCAATACGGCAAAACCGCTGCTTCTTTCATCCGGACTATACCGTCGGTTCGGGAGTCTAACCCGATCAACCGCAATCAAGGCGCTCTAAAAACCCGTGTTCGCGTTCTGCGAAGCAGAATCGAACAAGCGCAGGGTCGCGAACAGACGCCTATGGCGCGGCGTCGCGAGCCGGAGCGGGGGTTTTCAGAGGTGACTGAACGCGGCTAGTGGACTTGTGGCGTCAAACGCCCTTCACCACCGGTGAGGAATTGCACCTCGCCCTGAAACAGACCATGTATTAAATTACCCGCATTGTAACACGGGCGAAAGCGGGTTGTCAACACATAAAAATTATTCGCCCACGGCTGACGCATGAATGTCCAAATTGCACAGACTAGATGTAGGGGCGGTCGTCCCCGACAGCCCGTAAACCCGGAAAATCCCGCAGGCACGGGCGACCGAGGACGGTCGCCCCTACAGCGCTGCAACATCCACGCACCGATGCAGGGGTCGATGCTCAATAAACCCGCTAGCACACGGAGGACACAAGCATTTCGCCAAGCTCGCGTATATTTCCCGCGCCCATTACTATGATGATGTCGCCGGGGCGGGCGGCTTCGCGGATTTTTCCGGCAAGCTCCGGGAAGGTCGGGGCGAATACCGCGCCGGGGATTTTTTCGGCAAGCCGCGCGGAGGACAGACCGTCCGTGTTTACCTCGCGCGCGGAGTAAATCTCCGCGAGGAACACCGCGTCGGCAAGGCCAAGGGTTTCGGTAAAGCCGTCGAACAGGGCGCGGGTGCGCGTATAGGTGTGCGGCTGGAAGGCAAGCAGTATGCGGCGCGGGTTCATTTCGCGCACGGCGTCAAGCGTTACGCGGATTGCGGTGGGGTGATGGGCGTAGTCGTCGTAGACCGGGATGCCGTTCACTTCGCCAAGGCGCTCTAATCGCCGCTCGGTGCCGCCGAAGGCGGCCAAACCGTCATGCGCGGCCTTGCCCGGAATGCCCGTGACCCATGCCGCCGCGACGGCGGCCATCGCGTTTGAGGCGTTATGAAGACCCGGCACGGCAAGCCGGATACTTGTATAGAAACTGCCGCCGCAGGAAACCTCAAAAGAATAACAGCCGTTTTCGATAAGTATCTTTTCGGCGCGTATATCCGCGTCCGCCGCCATACCGAAGCGCAGAACCTTGCCCCTCACGCGTCCGCTTAGAAGCGGCGCGAGCGCCGCGCAGCCCGCGTCGTCGGCGTTCAGCAGTACGTGTCCGGTTTCCGGGACAAGGGCGCAGAAATGCGCAAAAGACTCCAAAATCTCGTCGAAGTTCTTAAAGAAATCAAGGTGATCCGGCTCGACGTTCAAAATCACCGCGACAGTGGGGGAGAAGTGGTGATAGGAATTGGTGTACTCGCAGCTTTCGAGAATAATGGTGTCGCCGCCGCCAATGCGGTGCGTACCGCCAAGCAGGGGAAGCGTTCCGCCAAGCATAACCGTGGGGTCGCCGTGTTCCATGGCGATATGCGTGAACATGCCGGTGGTGGTCGTCTTGCCGTGCGTTCCGGCAACGCAGACGCAGTGCTTATAGTCGCGCGAGATATGCCC
Source organism: Oscillospiraceae bacterium (assembly GCA_031271665.1). Taxonomy (GTDB): domain Bacteria; phylum Bacillota; class Clostridia; order Oscillospirales; family UBA929; genus WRLJ01. The sequence goes on along the minus strand of JAISVI010000104.1, from coordinate 4,924 downwards.
CCATGCCGCCGCGCGCTCGAATACGGGAAGACCCCTTGACTTGGCCGCAACGATAAGCGGGTGGTCGTCGCGCGCCGCCGCCGTGCGGACAACCGCGTCCATCCCGTCCAACAGAGCGGGGTCTTCGTTATAACTTATGGGGATGCCAAGCGCCGCCAGACGGCGCGTGGCAGCGCTTTCGCGCCTGTCGCAGCCATAGGTATCCACGCCGCGCTTATGCAGGACGTCGGCCAGAGAGGACATGGAAACGCCGCCTATCCCAACGATAAGCACCTTGCTTCCGGGCGAGAGCGCGGTTTGAATATCCATTGTAAGGGCCATTCCTTTCTCTGTAGGGGACGCTGTCCTCAGCGCCCCGCACGGTCAACGCAGACTGCGGTGTTTTGACCGGGCGGGATTAATCCCGCCCCTACGGCGTTGTGTGCAGGGGACGCTATCCTCAGCGCCCCGTATAGTGCGGACAAATTCGCAATCAAGATGGCGCGCCGAGGGCGTCGCGCCCTACACCACATTCCCGCGCGCCACGGGTTTATAAATCGCCGTGATAAATATATCCGCCATAACTTGCCAATATACACTACGCCGATTGGAAGAACATATGATACCTTGCGGGGCGCGTGTAATGCCCCGGCATAGGGAGGAGATATGATGGCGCGGATAGCGATTATGAAGGCGGACGCCAGAACAGAACGGCTTACCGAGCTTCTGCGTCTGGACGGGGTAGAAGCCGCGCTTTTTTCCGAAACGGAAACGACCCAAGCCGCCGCCTATGGCGACGTTATCGTCCTTCCGCTTACAGCCATGGGAACGGAGATGTTTAACGGCCTTTTGGACAGGGAACAGCACCTTGTCTCCGGCCAGGATTTTCTCCAGCGCGACGACTTTTCCGTGCTTAACGCAATCCCCACGGTCGAGGGCGCGATACAGGTCGCGATAAACAACACAACACGCACCATACACGCAAGCAGATGCTGTGTAATCGGCTTTGGGCGCATCGGCAAGCTTCTTGCGGAACGGCTTTGCGCTTTTGGCGCGTATGTAAGCGTCGCGGCAAGGAAAGCCGGGGATATCGCGTGGATACGCGCGCGCGGTTACACCGCCATAAACAGTATGCGCCTTGAAGCAAGGCTTTGTGACGAGGACATAATCTTCAATACCGTACCGCATATGATGCTTACCTACGCGCGTTTGACCGAGCTTAAAAAGGGCTGTCTTCTGGTGGATTTGGCCTCCGCGCCGGGCGGCATAGACTTTAAGGCGGCCGAGCGGCTTGGCATAAACGCCAAATGGGCGCTTTCCCTTCCGGGCAAGGTAGCGCCGGAAAGCGCCGCGGGGTATTTACGCGACACCCTTATGACAATCCTTCGTGAAAGGGAGATAATGATATGACTGAACTTCGGGCGGGCTTTGCGCTTTGCGGCTCGTTTTGCACCTTTGATAAAGTGATGCCGGAAATCTGCCGCCTTAAGGCGGCGGGCATTGACCTGACCCCGATAATGTCCGAAAAAGCCTTTGAAACGGACACGCGCTTCGGAAGCGCGGCGGAGTGGGCGGATAAAATCGCCGAGATATGCGAAAAGCCCGTTATCCACACCATACAACAGGCGGAACCCATCGGGCCGAACAGGCTTCTTGACATACTTATAGTCGCGCCCTGCACCGGAAACACAATCGGCAAGCTTGCCGCGGGTATTACCGACACATGCGTCACAATGGCTTGCAAAGCGCATCTGCGCGGCGGGAAACCGATAGTGCTTGCGCCGTCCACAAACGATGGGTTAAGCGGGGCGGCGAAGAATATAGGCGAACTGCTCGCGCGGAAGAACGTGTACTTTGTCCCGTTCAGGCAAGACGACCCGAAAAACAAACCCTTTTCTATCGCCTCGGACATGAAGCTTATCGCCCAGACAGTCGAATACGCGCTGCGCGGCGAGCAGTTACAGCCGATTTTGCTCGCCGATTGACGGAAGGTCAAACGGTGTGGCCTGGTATACATAGTAGTTAAGCCAGTTTGAGTAAAGAAGGTGCGCATGGCTGCGCCAAGTCTTTACCGGCGCTTTCGCCGGGTCGTTGTCTGGGAAGTAGTTTTGCGGAAGGGCGATATCAATGCCCTTGCCCGCGTCGCGGAAGTATTCAAGCGAAAGCGTTTCCGCGTCGTACTCGGAATGCCCCTCGACAAATATCTGACGCCCATCCCTGCTCATGGCAAGGTAAAGACCGGCTTCGCGCGATGCGGCAAGTACCGCAAGCTCGCCCACGGCCTGAAGGTCGGCCACGCGGTTTTCGGCAAGGCGGGAGTGGGGGGCGCGGAAGGAATCGTCAAAGCCGCGCATAAGCGGACAATCAAAAGCAAGCCGTTCGTGAAGGAAAACGCCGAACAGCTTTTTTTCAAGCGGGTACTTCTTTATATTGTAATGGTAGTAAAGCCCCGCCTGCGCGCCCCAACAGATATGAAAGGTTGAAAACACGTTCGTTTTCGACCATTCCATAATGTCGCAAAGCTCCGGCCAATAATCAACGTCCTCGAACTCAAGGCTTTCCACCGGCGCGCCGGTAATAATAAGACCGTCGTACTTGTTTTGACACACTTTGTCAAAGGTCGTGTAGAAAGACAAAAGATGCTCCTGCGAGGTGTTGCGCGCATTGTGCGTACGCGTCTGCATAAGCTCGACCTCGATTTGAAGCGGCGTGTTGGACAAACAACGCAGAAGCTGTGTTTCCGTGGTCACTTTGGTGGGCATAAGGTTAAGGATAAGCAGTTTAAGCGGGCGAATATCCTGATGAACGGCGCGGCTTTGCGTCATTACAAAAATGTTTTCGCCCTCTAAAATACTTCTGGCGGGAAGGGTATCGGGGATTTTAATCGGCATTGAGAACCTCCGGGCCGCAGGTCTAAGCGCTGCATACGCTTACGCCGGGGCCATTATCCAACTTTAGCGCCGCACTCCGGGCAGAATTTCGCGCCGTCAAGCTTTGTGCCACAGTTCGCGCAGAACTTCGCCCCGGCGGGCGACGCCGTTTGGGCGCTTTGCGCGCCGGGCGTGAACATCTCGCGCGCCATCTGCATACCGGCCATCATGCCGGCCATTGACTGGGCGGTGTCGCTCATCGGGCCGCCGCGCCCGCCGCCTTGTGCCATAGCGTCGGTCATGGCGATTTTCTGATAGCGGTCGGTGTCGCCGACCATTGTATAAGCGGCGTTTTGGGTGATTTTCTTCTGAATCTCCTCGGGATAGCTGAAACTGCTTACGTCAAAGCTTTTTACGGTAAGCCCAAGCTTAAGAAGCTCCATGTCAAGGTCTGTCCGTATGCCCGCGCAGATTTCGCGCGAATATGCCTGAAGGTTGAACATATCCTTGCCCTCGCGCGCGATCCAACGCATAAGAAGGCCGTCCAGCACCGCGGTGACGCGCTCTTGCACGTCGCCGACGGTGAAAACGTCTTTCACGCCCGCGATTTTGTCGATAAGCTCCATCGGATCGGATACCTGAAAGGCGCAGATGCCGAAGGCGCGTATGGGAAGCCCGCCGGGCATACCCTGGGTGGGTATCATAACGGCGTTCTTGGTACCCCATTTAAGCGAAAGCTGTTTCGTGTTGATAAACACGACTTCGGCGCGTATACCGCTGTTAAAGCCGAACTTAAAGCCTTTCAGCGTACTAAGGAAGGGGATAATATCGCTTTCAATCTCGAAATTCCCCTCGTCGCGGAAGACGCCCTCGACGCGGCCGTTGTACATGAAAATGGCGTCCTGTCCGGGGCGGACGACCAGACGGCTTGACTTTTTAAGCTCGTTATTTTTCCACTTCCAGAGTATAACGTCGGGTCTTGACTCGTTCCACTCCGCGACGTTTGCAAGCTGACCCTGTAGAATAGCCATAGGAATCCTCCTTGCGCAAAGGCCGGAATCTAAATCCGGCCTGATATCGTGATACCGAAAGCGACTTACTTGCCCAGTTTTGCCTTCAGCGCCGCAAGCTCGTCTTCGACGACGACGGGATTTGCCGCGTATTTCTTCTTCAGATCCTCAACGCCGTCATTCGGGACGGTATTAAGCTCGGCCATAGCGTTGGCTTTGTCAAGCATGTTGTCGGCCTTGGATTCCATGCGCGCGAAAGCGTCCAGATTGCCTTGTGTCTTGTCAAGCGAACTGCCGATTTGGTTGACGCGCTCCTGCGTTTTGGCGACGGCGACCTTCGCCTTGATGGTGTCGCGGCGGTTGTTAAGGTCTTGAATCTGCTCGGTAAGCCGGTCGTGCATCTGGCGCATTTTTGTGGCGTTCGCGCTTGCGAGGTCATACGCCTGTTGAAACGCGGCCTGTTTTTCCGTAAGCGCGGCCTTTTTGGAAAGGAAGGATCGCGCGTCGTCGTCGTTCCCGGAGACGACTGCCTTTTCCGCGTAGTCTTGAAGCTTCGCAATTTCGGCGGCGTTCTCGTCAAGCTGGCGCTTGGCGCGGGTTTCCTCGGCCATAATGCCCGCCGTTTCGGCCTTGACCTTGCCAAGGTCGTCCTGAAGGTTGCGAAGGTACTGGTCAACCATCTTGGCCGGATCCTCGGCCTTGTCCAGAAGCGCGTTGATGTTGCTTGACATGATGTCCTTGAAGCGTGAGATGATTCCCATTCTTGTTTTCCTCCCTTTATGTAACCTTTTAAGGCTTATGTATGATTATACTATAGATTTGCCGGAAAAACAATCATACAATCAGAAACCCCCGTTATCACAAAAGCCGCTCTAGGCGCGCCGCGCCGACAAGGGATTTCATCTGCGTAATAGCGGTGCCGTTAAGCTGCAAAAGCCGCTCGCCTTGCGGCAGTCCCTGCCGAATCAAAAGCGCGTTGATGCTTTCCATGTTGGATAGGACGACAAGCTGCTCCAGCGTGGCATAGTCGCGTATGTTGCCGTCTTTATTCGGATTTGCGGCGCG
>JAISVI010000033.1 GCA_031271665.1 Oscillospiraceae bacterium | reverse complement strand
TATATCGTTACGCGCAATAAAAATGATTTCGTTCACTCGCCGATACCCGCCGTGTCGCCGGAGGAATTTCTTGCCCTCAGGCAAGACCCGAACTGACGCGCCGCCCCCGGCAGACGCTTTGAGAACCCCGGTTGAGAACCCCGGTCAAAATTTTACTTGACATTTTAAGCTTCCGCTGTGTATAATGGCCGGGTACGAAAATGCGCCGAAGGCGCGAAGGGGCGCAAACGCCGACATTTTATACTGGGGAGAGAAAAGCCGTGACCCGTACCTACCAGCCGAAAAAACGCCAGCGCTCTAAAGAGCATGGCTTCCGCAAGCGCATGTCCACCCGCAACGGACGCAAGGTGCTTGCCCGCCGCCGCGCCAAGGGCCGCAAGGTTCTGTCCGCCTAGGCGTAAATTATGCTGCGCACGGATTCGCTTAAACGCAACGGTGACTTTCGCGCGCTGTACGCCCGCGGCAAAAGCTTCGCGGGCGTATATTTGGCTATTTACACAAGGCAAAACCGCGTAAAGCGCACCCGTCTGGGTCTTACCGTAAGCACCAAGCTTGGCAACGCCGTCACGCGCAACCGTATCCGCCGCCGCCTGCGCGAGGCGTACCGCCTTAACGAGGCGTTTTTCCGCCCCGGCGCGGACATTGTAATCGTGGCGCGTTCGCGCGCCCTTACGGCGGACTTTAAGGATTTACAGGCGGAGCTTTTAAGCCTAGGCGCCCGGTTGGGCGTTTTGCAAAGATGAAAAGGGTTCTTCTTGCGCTTATCCGGGGCTATCGGGCGGGGATTTCCCCGCTGTTCCCGCCGTCCTGCCGCTTTATCCCCACCTGCTCGGAGTACGCGCTTCAGGCGGTGGAGAAGTACGGCGCGCTGAAGGGCGGCTGGCTTGCGCTAAGGCGCATACTGCGCTGCCACCCTTTCCGCAAGGGCGGGTACGACCCGGTTCCCTGACCGGCGAAGCATTTGCTTCGTTTTTTCCAGCGTCCCGTACGAAAGGATGACGTTTTTTGGGTATTATCCTTCAGCCGCTTTCCGCGCTTCTGCTTTTTCTGTATAACCTTGTAAGCAACTACGGCGTGGCCATGATTCTGTTCAGCCTTATCGCCAAGATACTGCTTCTTTACTTCAGCGCGCGCGGCAAGGCCGCGATGATGCGCCAGCAGGCTCTTGTCCCCAAGCAGAAAGAGCTTGAAAAGCAGTTCGGAAAGGACAAGCAGAAGTACAACGAAGCGGTGATGAAGCTTTACCAGGACGAGGGCGTGTCCATGATGGGCGGCTGCCTTTGGTCGCTTCTGCCGTTCCCTATCTTCCTTCTGCTGCTGGAGGTCGTGCGCAAGCCCCTTACTTACCTTGTCGGCCTTACAGCCCAGCAGGTTACAGACGTTCAGGGCGTTTTGGGCGTAACCGCGCCCGCCAACACATATTATTACGAAATGGAGCTTGCAAGCCAGGCTACCGCGAACCTGAGCAAGTTTTCCGGGGAACTGGCGGACAAGCTTGGAAGCGGGATTAATTTCGACCTTTTTCCGGGGTTTGACCTCTCTCCGATACCGAATGTACCCTGGGACGGCGGATTTAACTGGCTTTTGCTTATCCCGGTTCTCTCGTGCGCGACGGCGTATATGGCAAGCTTCCTTTCGCAGAAGTTTAACAAAACCTCCGCGCCTAAGGGCAATATGCGCTTTATGTTCCTGCTTATGCCGCTTCTCTCGCTGTGGATCGGTTTTTCCACCCCCGCGGCGATGGGCGTGTACTGGATTTCCGGCAACGTGTTCACGGTTGTCCAAGACTATTTCCTTACCAAATACTATCGCGGCAAAATGGAAAAAGAGGCGGCGCACAAGGCCGCGCTTTTGGAAAGGCGCAGGCTCGCAGAGGAAAAACAGCGCGAGGAGGAACGTCTCAGACGTATCGAGCAGGGCGAGGACAATATGAAGAACACCTCGAAGAAGAAGCAGTACCGGCTTAAAAACGCGCCCAAGTCCAGGCCGGGGCAAGACGAAAAATAAGGAGGGGCCGCCGCATGGAAAAATACATCGAAGCGTCCGGGAAAACCCTTGACGAGGCCATTTCCGCCGCGCTTGCGCAGCTTAACATGGACAGGGACAGCGTTTCTGTCGAGGTGCTTGATAAGCCCAAACCCGGATTTCTTGGCATCGGCGGCACATTGGCGCGTGTCCGCGTCACCTATCAGGCCGGGCGCGACACCCGCGTCACCGCCTTTTTAGAGGGGCTTCTCGAGCGCATGGACGCGAATGCGTCCCTTGAGCTTAACATAACGGACGAGGGAAACCTTGAATACACGATGTCCGGCTCCAAGACGGGGATACTTATCGGCCGCAGGGGCGAAACGCTTGACGCCATGCAGCACCTTGCCGGAAGCGTGGCAAACCGCGGTGAGGAAAGCCCGGTGCGTGTCACCCTGGACGCCGAGAACTACCGCGCCAAGCGCGAGGCGTCACTTATCGAGCTTGCCACCCGCACCGCCGCCAAGGCGGTGAAATACCGCCGCAACGTGCCGCTTGACCCGATGAACAGCTATTCCCGCCATGTTATCCATACCGCGCTTCAGGACTATCCCGGCGTCACCACCCACTCGGTCGGCAACGAGCCGAACCGCCGCGTGATAATCTCCGTTCCCGGCGGCGACAGACGGCGGCAGTAAAAGCCGTATACGCGTATTAAAAAAAGGACACACTATCCCTAACAGGAATCAGGGATGGTGTGTTTTTTATGCTCGTATCCGACCTTATGAACTCTCACGTTGTTTCGGTCATGCCGGAGGACAGCTGCGTTCAGGCGGCGCGCCTTCTCCACAGGCACAATATCGGAAGCGTCCCGGTGTGCGGCGCGGACGGAAGACTGCGCGGCATCGTGACGGACCGCGACATCGTAATGCGCTGCGTGGCGGCGGAGACCGACCCGCACACGACCAAGGTGCGCGAGATTATGAGCCGGGGCGTACAGTCCGTCGCGCCGGGCGACGACGCGCGCCAGGCTACGCGCAAAATGGCGGACTCGCAGATAAGAAGGCTTCCCGTAGTGGACGGCGTGGGAAAGGTCGTGGGTATGCTTTCGCTTGGGGATATGGCCAAGACCAATTCATTTGACATGGAGGCGGCGAAGGCGCTTTCGGAAATCTCCGCGAATGTAAGGAAGCGGTAATGCCTGTATGGAGTATAATTCTGCCCGCGCGATCCGGCGTTTGCAGAAACCGGCGATTGTTCGGCAGGCATTACAGTAAGCTTAATTTTAAGCGCCCGGCGGCGAAAGCGCGCGGAAGCGCGGCTTTAAGGCTTGCGCGGAAAGGAAAATGCTGATATACTGGTTTAAAGTCAGGGCGTTGCGTACTGGTATCTACACTGCCTAAGGAGGATACGGCTATGCTCGCGAAGTTTATAAAATTCGCCGGTCTTACGCTGGGTGCCGCCTTTATTTTTTCCATGGTTTCCGCCTATTTTGTCCAAACGGCAAGCGCCGACAGGGAAATAAACGCAAACCTTGAGTTCATGCTTTCGGAAGTAGAGCGCATTGTGTCAGACAATCAATCGTCACTTGCGGAAATCCGGGCGGAAACGGACAAGGAATATATTGAAAAGACACGGGCGGTCGCGGAAATGATACGGCTTAGTCCGGATATCGCCATGGATTTCGACGAACTTTGCCGTATCCGCGACCTTATCGAGGTTGACGAAATACATATCATCGACGAAAACGGCATACTTGTCTGCGGGACTACCCCCCATACATGGAATCTCGATTTTGCGACAAACGCGCAGACGCTGCCCTTTCTGGCGGGACTTGACGACCCGGGGTTTGAACTTGCGCAGGATCCCCAGCCCAACAGCGCCGACGGCATTGTCATTCAGTATATCGGCGTGTCCCGCTATGATAAAAAGGGGCTTGTTCAAATAGGTATGCGCCCCGAGCGGCTTCAGGCCGCGCTTGACAAGGCGTCGCACGAAAAGATGCTTGACGCGCTTGCTTTGGGTTCGGGCTCAAGGGTGCTTATCATAGACCCGGAAAGCCGCGCCGTACTGGGTGACTCGCTTAAAAGGCTGACCGGGGCGTCCGCGGCGGACGGCGAGCTTGGCTTTATAGGCGTGGGCGGCGGAAGCGCCCGCCTTGAGGGAACGAAAATGACATGGGTCGCCAGAAATATCGCGGGCGAATTGGTGGTCGGCCTTTTGTCAAGCGGCAGTATGTATACCGCGCGCAATATCGCCCTTGTGACAATCGCGGCGACTACCCTTATTATTTACGCGGCGCTTTTCTTTGTCATCGCGCTGCTTGTAAGGCTTCAAATCATCAGGCCTATCGGCGAAATCCAAGGCGCTTTGGAAGAGATAGGCAAGGGCAACTTCGACGCCTCGGCCAAAACGTACAATATAAAAGAGCTTGGAGATTTAAGCGGCGGTATCAACGGCATGAAGGAGAATATCCGACAGATGCTCGCGCGGGAGCAGGAGTCGAACAAAAGCAAGACAAAGTTCCTTGCCACCATGTCCCACGAAATCCGCACGCCCATGAACACCATTATCGGCGTCGCGCAAATAGAGCTTCGCAAACACGGAATCCCGGAGGAATACGCAAGCGCGCTTGAAATGATATACTCCTCGGGCAGCACCTTGCTCGGCATTGTAAACGATGTGCTTGACATGTCCAAAATCGAGACGGGGGGGCTTGAGATCAACCCCGCCGAGTATGACTTGCCAAGCCTTATAAGCGACGCAGTACAGCTTAATGTCGTGCGCATCGGCTCTAAACCGATTGAGTTTATACTGCACGCGGATAAAGACCTGCCCTCCAGAATGATCGGGGACGAGCTTAGAATCAAGCAAATCCTTAACAACCTTCTTTCAAACGCGATCAAATACACAAAAAGCGGCTGTGTGACGCTTACGGCAAGCCATTTTATCGGGCATGACGGCGGCGTGTTCCTTTGCTTTTCCGTCGCGGACACGGGACAGGGCATTAAGCAGGCGGACTTAGAGCGTCTGTTCACCGCGTACGCGCGCTTCAACACCGCCGCAAACCGCGCCGCGGAAGGCACCGGCCTTGGCCTTACCATAACGAAGCGCCTTGTGGAGATGATGGACGGCGAAATCTCGGCCGAAAGCGAGTGGGGGAAGGGCAGCGTATTCAGCGTGACGCTGCGCCAGAGGGCGGTTGACTGCGCGCCTATCGGCGCGGAGGTGGCGGAAAACCTGCGCGGCTTCCGCTATACCGGGGCAAGACGCCAAGCAAGGCAGGAAATCCTTTACGTACCTATGCCCTACGGACGGGTTCTTATCGTCGACGACGTGGATACAAACCTTTACGTCGCCGAAGGGCTTATGATGCCCTATCAGTTAAAGGTGGAAACGGCGAACAGCGGCTTTGCCGCCTTGGAGAAGGTGCAAAGCGGAAATACATATGACGTAATCTTTATGGATCATATGATGCCGGATATGGACGGCATCGAGACGACGGAAAAACTGCGCGCCGGCGGGTACAAAGGCGCTGTAGTCGCCCTTACGGCCAACGCCCTTGCCGGAAACGACGAGATGTTCGCGTCCCACGGCTTTGACGGCTTTATCCCAAAGCCCATCGACACGCGCAGCCTTAACGCGGCGCTGCATAAATTCGTCCGCGACAGAAAGGCCGAAAGCGCTTTGGGCATTGTCCCCGATTCCGTTAAAGGTTCGGCCTTCGGGGTCAGTGACCCAACGCCGCAAAATCTGCCCGGTCTGGAGCAAAAGCTTCGCACGGCGGTATGCCGCGACGCGGAAAAAGCCCTCCCCACGCTTAGGAAGGCGGCGGAGGGGGACATAAAACTTTACACAATCGCCGCCCACGGCATGAAGTCCGCGCTTTTGAACGTGGGCGAACACGCGGCCTCGGCAATGGCGAAGGAACTTGAGACCGCCGGAAAGAACGGCGACCTTGAGTATATCGCCGCCAACACCGCCCCCTTTATCCAAGCCCTTGAGGGTATCATGGAAAAGCTGCGCCGATCAGGGGCGGAGAGCCGGGGTACGTAATGGAGATACTTGCCCCGTGCGCGGGCCCCGAACATGTCCGCGCCGCCGTATACGCGGGGGCGGACGCGGTGTATCTGGGCGGAAAGAACTTTTCTGCGCGGCGCAACGCCGCCAACTTCGGAGAATACGAGCTTAAAGAGGCGGTAAGCTTCTGCCACGCCTTTGGCGTGAAAGTGTATATCACAGTCAACATCCTGCTTCGCGACAACGAAATGCCGTCTTTCCGCGAGTACCTTGCACAACTTGCGCAGGCCGGGCCGGACGCGCTTATAGTCCAGGATTTGGGCGCGGCGCGCCTTATCCGCGCAATGCTGCCGGACATGCCGCTGCACGCGTCCACCCAGATGTCCGTCCACTCGCC
>JAISVI010000023.1 GCA_031271665.1 Oscillospiraceae bacterium | reverse complement strand
CGGGGCCCGGGTACACACAGTGCGCCCCTACGGTCGGGGGGTGACAGGACGCCCAATGGGCATCCCTACAGTCAAAACACCCGCCGACTGCGGTCGGCACCCTCTTTTCTAAAGAGGGTTTGTAGGGGCGGCGTTCTGCCGCCCGTATTCGCGTAGGGGCGATTCATGAATCGCCCGCCGTAGTCCATGCGGCCAATGGCATTCGGGCGGCCAATGGCCGCCCCTACTGCTCGGGCGGGGCGCTCTTCTTTTCTGTCAAGCGCCCTTCCGCCCTCGCGGTCGGTCGGGTAAACTTCGCTCCGCCCGCCCAAACATCCGCCGCCTGCGGCGGCTTCTTGGTTTGGCCGGTCTGCGCTCCGTTTACCCTCCCTGCTCGGGCGGGGCGCTCTTCTCTATTCTTTCCCTCTCCGCCTGCGGCAGTCGTAGATAGCAAAGCTTTTCTGCGGGGCGGGTATGTCCGGCGAGTACGCACCGCATTATTCCGGCGGAGCGGATATACTGAATTTCAGGGATCAAGATATCCTTTTCGTCATTATAACACAAAGCCGCGCCGTCTCCAACATAAATTACACACTTCTTCGCGTTTGCGGCAATAATTTCCTCTGCCGGAACGGCGCGATCCTCGCCAAGGCGCGTAAGCGTCCCGCCGGACGCCCAAAACTCCGCCGCGTACACCTGCCCGCGCCGCGCGTCCATAACCGCGCAGACGGTTACGCCGTCCGCGCCGCCCATGAAAGCCGCGTTCTGCGCAGCCGCCTCCAGAGAGGAAACGCCCGCCACCTGCGCGCCGCAGGCCAGCGCGTATCCAAGCGCGGCGGAAACGCCGATGCGAAGGCCGGTGAACGACCCCGGCCCGTTCGTCACCGCCACGCGCGAAACCTTTTCCGCGCCAAGGTGCGCAAGCACACTGTCAAGCATCGGCCCAAGCGTCTGGGAATGTGTAAGCCCCGCCAGCAAAAAGCCTTCTGCCCGCGCCTGCTCACCGCAAAAAAGCCCGACCGCCGCGCTCTTAGACGACGTATCAATCACAAGCGTCAAAGAATCGCCGTTATCTGTTAACTGTTCACTGTTCACTGACATCTATCCGCCTTCCGCCCTCCGCTTCTTCTATCGTGACATGCCTTCCCGGACACGGAAGCGGGTTAAGGCGCTGCGCCCACTCGACCGCGCAAACCCCGCCGCGCAGAAGGTAGTCCTCCCACCCGATGTCAAGCAGATCCTCGGTGTCGTTAAGGCGGTAGGCGTCAAAATGAAAAAGCGTGATCCGCCCCGCGTACTCGTGCGCAAGGCTGTAAGAGGGGCTTGTCACCGGCCCGGCGCAGCCAAGCGCCAAGGCCATGCCGCGCACAAAGGCGGTTTTGCCCGCGCCAAGCCCGCCGAAAATCCAGACGACGTCCCCGGCGTTCAGTGTCCGCGCGAAGTTAAAGCCCGCCTGCTCGGTCTGACTTACGTTTTCAGAAAATATCCGCATTGTCAATAATCAAGCCATGTCACCTTTGGGTGACGCTTTACGCTGCTGACCATGCCCATAGCGGCAAACATAACGATGTTGGACGACCCGCCGTAACTGAAAAAGGGAAGGGTTATCCCAATTACGGGCGTAACGCCCGCGCACATAAACACGTTCTCAAAGGTCTGGAAAATCATCATGCCCGCAACGCCGAAGCAGATAAGCGCGCCAAGCCCGCTTTTTGCCCGTCGGCTTATAAAAAGAACGCGGATAATTATCGCGCAAAGAAGCAAAAGTACCGCGCCGCAGCCGAGAAGGCCAAGCTCTTCGCCGCAGGCAGAGAAGATGAAGTCGGTAGAGATTCCGGGAAAGTCGCCCGAACCGACCTGAACGCCCTTGTAAAGCCCCTGCCCCGTCAGCCCTCCGCCGCGAAGGGTTCTCATGCTTAAAAGGATATGCCATCCCCTGCCGTAGGGATCCATCATGGGGTTAAGGCTTATAAGCAGACGCTCGCGCCGCACATCGGACAAAAGCGCCCATATCAGCGGCGTCATCGCGGCAATTCCGCCGCCCAGGGCGAGAAACCATACGGGCTTCACGCCCGCGCCGATCATCATCGCGATCAGAATCGCGATATAAATAAGCGCAACGCCCATATCGTCGCATATCACAAGTATCATGCCGACCATGAAGAAGGTGTGCGCGGCATATCCGGCAACGGGTATAAAACCGCTTACATTCTCGCGGAAACGGTACATCTGCGCGGCAAGAAGAAGGATAAAACTTGCCTTCACCACCTCCGGCGGGCCGATTCTGAACGGAAGCCAACTGAAATTAAGCCAGCTTTTATTTCCGCCCACGGTTACGCCGAAGGGGACGATAAGAAGGATAAAGACGACGTTAAAGGCCAGAATCCATTTCCATAACTTACTAAGCCAATCAAGGCTTACCGCCGTTATCAGAAGATACGCGAAAACGCCGATGACAATAGAGATTATCTGCGTGCGAACAAGGGGCATCGCGCCGCCGTTCGCCGTGCGCGCCGCGCTTGAGATAAGCACGCACCCGAAGGCCGACGCCCCGACGCACAGAAACAGAAGCAGCATATCGGCGCCGCGCAGGTATTCTTTAAGATAGCGGCGAAATTCTTTCAAAAAGCGTCTCCTTATAAACTGTGGCTGCAGGGCATTGCCGCAGGCGGCAGAGAGGGGAGTCCGCGCCCTACAGGCTTGGGTTTGGAGTATAGTTCGGCGCTTCCTTAGTGATGAAGATGTCGTGCGGGTGGCTTTCTTTAAGCCCCGCGCCGGTAATCTGTATAAACTGGCCGATTTCCTGAAGCGCGCCAATGCTTGGCGCGCCGCAGTAGAACATCCCCGCGCGTACGCCGCCGACAAGCTGATACGCCGCCTCGCTTAACAGTCCCTTATAGGGTACGCGCCCCTCTACGCCTTCGGGGACAAGCTTCTTGCTGTCTTCCTGGAAATAGCGGTCGCGGCTGTTCTTCGCGGCGCTCATCGCGCCAAGCGAACCCATTCCGCGGTACACCTTGAAGCGGCGTCCCTGATATATCTCGCTTTCGCCGGGCGACTCTTCGCAACCCGCGAAAAGCGAGCCGATCATTATCGCGTCCGCCCCGGCGGCAAGCGCCTTCACTATATCGCCGGAATACTGAATCCCGCCGTCCGCTATAACCGGTACGCCGTGCTTTTGCGCGGCGACGGCCGCGTCGTAGATCGCCGTGATCTGCGGCACACCGATACCCGCAACCACGCGGGTGGTACAGATCGCCCCGGGGCCGATGCCGACCTTTATCACATCCGCGCCGCAGCCGATAAGGGCGCGCGCCGCCTCGGCAGTGGCGATGTTTCCGGCGCACAGCGGCACGCCGGGGAAACGTTTTTTTATACCCGAAATACAGTCCATTATACCCTTGGAATGCCCGTGCGCCGAGTCAAGCACAAGCATGTCCGCGCCCGCCTTGACAAGTTCGGCGGCCCGCTCGAGATAGTCGCCGGTCACGCCTATCGCGGCGGCAACCAGCAGACGTCCCTGCTCGTCGCGGGCGGAGTTGGGGTACATAACGGCCTTTTCAATGTCCTTAATCGTGATAAGCCCGCGAAGCTTGCCTTGCTCGTCCACAAGGGGAAGCTTCTCCACCTTATGCTCGGCAAGTGTCTTCCTTGCCTCGTCAAGAGTGGTGCCGACGGGGGCGGTGTAAAGCGGTGACTTGGTCATAACCTCGTCGATAAGCCGCTCGAAATCGGTTTCAAATTTAAGGTCGCGGTTTGTCAGTATGCCCACAAGACGCCCGTCCGTGTCGCAAATTGGTACGCCGGATATGCGGTACTTCGCCATAAGCTCGTCCGCGTCGCGCAGGGTTCTCTCCGGGGTAAGCGAGAAGGGGTCGGTTATCACCCCGTTTTCACTGCGCTTCACGCGGTCAACCTCTTCGGTCTGGCGCTCGACAGTCATATTCTTATGAATAACACCCATGCCGCCCTCCCGCGCGAGGGCAATTGCCATGCGGGACTCGGTAACGGTGTCCATCGCCGCGCTGATCAGCGGGATGTTAAGCGTGATACCCGGGGTAAGTCGCATGCAAAGGTCGATGTCCTTGGGCAGAACCTCGCTGTACCGCGGCACAAGAAGCACATCGTCAAAGGTGATACCCTGTGCCGTGAATTTGCGGGCATAATCCGAGGGAACCATTTCAATCTCCGCCTTTCAAAAAAAGTTTGAGGCGCTTTAAAAATCCGTGTTCAAGTTTTGCTTTGCAAACTTGAACGAGCGCAGCGCTTGCGAACAGGCGGCTTTGCCGCGGCATCGCAAGCCGGAGCGGGGATTTTAGAGGTAACTGCGCGAGAAGCTAAAAAAAGTTTGCATAAGCCCCAGTTTCATATTATAATACTCGCGTTCAGCCTTTACGTCAATCTAAAATTTCGCGCGGGAGAGTGCCGTGAAAGAGACAATTTATACAATACCCATAAACGCCGCGTTTGAATCCGCCGCGCAGGACGGCCTGTGCCCCGTCTGTTCGCTGCACCGGGGGCTTGAGGCGGACAGCCTTGAGTACATACTCGGCGCGGCGATGATGGAGCCGGACGTGCGGCGCGAGACGAACCGCCTTGGTTTCTGCGCCCGTCACTGGGAGAAAATGCTCGCGGCGCAAAAGCGCCTTCCCCTCGCGCTTGTCACGCAGTCCCATTTGGCCGAGCTTGCCAGAAACCCGCAGGCAAAGCTTGCCGACTTTGAAAGCTGTTACCTGTGTGCGCGTGTCGGCGCGTTCCTGGGGCGGTATTACGCGAATATCATTTACCTTTGGCAAAGCTCGCCGGAGTTCGGGCGGCTTTTCGACTCCGTGCCGGCAATCTGCCTGCGTCATTCCGCGGGGCTTGTGCGGTGCGCGAAAACGGCGCTTCCCAAGAAGGAAAGCGCCAGGTTCATTAAAAGTATGTCGGCTCGCGCGGAAAAGTCCCTGTCCGCGCTTCACGAAAGCGTAAGCGTTTTCTGCAGAAGCTTTGACCACAGATTCGCGAACGAAGAGCTTGGGGAGCATAAACACTCTATCGAGCGCGCCGCCGCGTATCTTGTGGGGGAGAAACTGTAATGGGCGTGGTAGTGCTTGACTTTGAAACCACGGGACTAAGCCCCGAATCGGGCGAGGTTGTAGAGTTCGCGCTTGTGCGCGTCCGCGGCGGCGAGCTTGGGCTTGAAATGGCGTCGCTGTGCCGCCCGCACGGGGAAATCCCCTATGACGCGTTCCGCGTCCACGGAATCTCCAAGCAAATGACGCTGCCCTTCCCTTATTTTGAAGAGCTTTTACCCTCGGTACTCGGTTTTATCGGCGGGGATACGGTTGTGTGCCACAACACACCCTTTGACATGGGGTTTCTGCGTGCCTATTGCGCGCGCGCCGGGGTCGCGTTTGACCCGCCTTTGGGCGACACGCTTAATATGGCAAGGCGGCTTTTCCGCCAGCTTCCAAGCAGATCCCTTGGCGCGGTTGCCCAGCACCTTGGTGTGGACGCACCCGGCGCACACCGCGCCCTGTACGACGCGACGGTCACGGCGAAGATATATATAAAGATGGCAAACATGCTTAACGACATGGGCTTTGCGTATCCTATGTAGGTAAGCGCGCCTGCGGTGGCGTTGGGTGGCGCGCCGAGGGCGTCGCGCCCTACAGTGCGCCGTCTGAATCGGTGGCACGTTGCGGAATTTTCGAGGAACGGGCGGCAGAACGCCGCCCCTACAAGAAGGATTGTACGGGCGATCATGAGTTGCGCGCCGGGTGGCGTTGGGTGGCGCGCCGAGGGCGTCGCGCCCTACGATGCGTCCCCTAATTGTCAATTGACAAGCGCTGCCAAATAGCTCTCCACCTCCGGGTACAGCACAAAGCCGTGTTTTATGCCCATTCTCAGGGCTGTCTGCGCCTTTTTCTGTATGGTGCCGCCGTCGTCATAGATTACGAAGTGGTGTTCGTCCGCTTCCCGGTAGGTGAAGTACCGCGCGCAAAGCTCTTCCGAGTAAAAGCTTTGTCCCCCGCGCTCCATAAGAAGGGCGTTAAGCACCGCGCGGTTTATGTGTTTGCCCGCGTTGTCCGGCGAGGGAAGCGCAAGGTCGGTTGCCGCGCACTCTATGTCAAGGGCAAGCCGCGCCGCGCCGCCATAGCGTTCTGTCGCCTCGCGCAGGCGTCCCGCCAGAGAGCCTTGGGTTATGGCTGTCGGTATAAGCACCTTTGTCTCGGCGTCGCACCTTGCATAGGCCTCCGGCACGTAAAGCGTCACCCCCCTGCGAAGCAGTGACGGCGCGACGCTTTCGACAAGCCGCTCCAGCGTGGGCGACCAGCGCTGCTCGAAGTCGCAGACAAGCGCGGTGAAGCTTCTCTGGGCAATCTCAAGAAGAAGCGCCCGCCGGAACTCTTCCGCCTGACCCTCGCCTCGCCGCTCGTCGTTATATCCCGCGTCGCTTAATATCATCGCGCCGCCGCGCATATTGCTTCCGATGCTGTGGCACAAAAGAGCCGGCCCCGGCCCGACTCGCCACGCCATATGACCAATCGGCATTCCGGCAGCCTGCGCGCTTGCCGTCTCTCCGGGTTTCGCGCAAAGAGTAAAAACAAAGCCCCCCGGCATGTCCCCTTCACTCCCCTTTCAGCATAAACTATGTACACTCGCACGCTTGTATGACAACTCTTGGCGATTGCAAAACATCGCGTATGCCGTAACACCTGTCGCAGGATTGCGCATCTTGCGCCCGCAATTTACGCAAACGGCTGGCAATAAAATTAAAAGGAGATTATTATGGGAATCAGAGTTTTTGTCGGGGCGGTATTCGTCCTTATCGCGATTGGCGCGGGGGTCATGGCCTATAAATCACCGAAAAAAAACGTCCGGCGGGGCATGATTGCGGCGGCGGCCGTATCCGTACTGCTTCTGCTTATTGTCCCCGGTTCGCTGTTCACCGTCTCCACGGGCGAAATCGGCGTTGTGAAGGTCTTTGGCGAGGCGCGGGAAACCGTGACGCCCGGCATGAATTTCAAGCCGTGGTTTTCCCACACCGTTGAAATTTACGACATCAAGACCCGCCAGATAACCATTGACTTCGCGGCGTACAGCAAAGACGCCCAGACCGTTACCGGCAACCTTGCCGTTCAGTATCAGATTGCCCCGGACGAGGTTCTTGACATAAGCCGCGAATTCGGGGTTGTCGAGGTTTTGGAGGAACGCCTTAAAGCCATTATCAACGAACGCGCGAAAAGCGTTTTCTCGGACAAGGGCGCGATGCTTATCGTCGAAAGCCGCTCGTCGTTAAGCGGCGAGATAGAGCAGCGCATTGTCTCTGCGCTTGACCAGTACCACGTTACCGTCACGGCGGTGGCGCTTGCCGATATCTCCTTCAACGAAGCGTTTGAAAGCGCCGTAGAGCAGAAAATGGTCGCCGAGCAGGAAAAGCTGCGCGCCGAGTACGACAAAGAGCGCGCCATCATCAAGGCCGAAGAGCAGCTTGAGGTCGCCCAGCGCGAGGCGGACGCCGTGGTCGAGAAGGCCCAGGGTGACGCCGAGGCGCTTAGGATTATGCAGACCGCGTGGAGCGCGCTTTCCGCCGAGGTTAAAGAGGCCATGCTGCGCCAGACCTTCTATGAAAAGTGGGACGGCGTTCTGCCGGGCGTTATGTCGGGCGACAGCCTTGACCTTATCATCGGTTCTTCGGGCGTTTACGCCCCGCAGCAAAATGCCCCGGCAACCCCCGTTGTCCCCGCAGAGTAATACTGTCCGGGGTGATTTTCTTGCCGATTCTGCCGCGCCCGGATTTTGCGCTTTCAAGCGTTCTTGAGATAACGCCCGCGTGGCTTGCCGCTAGGGGGCTTCGCGCCGTGTTCGCCGACCTTGACAATACCTTGGCGGGCTATGGCGATGCCGAACCCTGCGCGGCCATAGCGGACTGGATTGCGTCGCTTGCGGACGCCGGGATTTCTCTCGCCGTAATATCAAACGGGCGGCCCGCGCGCGTGCGGCGCTTTTGCGGCGGCATGGGCGGCGTTAAGTATGTGTTCCGGGCGGGAAAGCCCCGCCCCGGCGCGCTGACCGACCTTGCCGGGACGCTTGGGCTTGACGCCGCGCAGATTCTTATGGTCGGCGACCAGATACGCACCGACATCTCCTCCGGCGCGCGCGCCGGGATGCGCACAGCGCTTGTTTATCCGTACACGCCCAAGTTTTTTTACCGTTTGCGAAGGCGGATCGAGTGCGCGCTGGCGGGATTGGCAATTAACAATTGATAATTGATAATTGACAATTGTTAATTGATGCTTAGATAAAACTATAGGCCGGGTCGTTCATCGAGTGTTTCTCATAATTTACCAGTCTGCATTCAGGCGAATTGTCAATTGTCAATTGTCAATTGTACATTGTACATTGAAGTTATTTGGGGGATTTTTATGACGCGGGTTGACGCATTGAAGGATGCTGCGCGGAGTGGGGCGGGGGCGGTTTTGCTTACGTCGCCGGTGGCGCGCAGGTACGCCACGGGGTTTAACGCCTCGGCGGGCGTTGTGCTTGTCACGGGCGGCGAAGGGTTCTTTATTACGGATTTCCGCTATATCGAGTCCGCGCGGGCGCAGGTAAAGGGTTTTACCGTGCTTCTAAGTACGCGCGAGAATACCGCCTTGAAGCAGGTCGCGGAGATTTTGAAGACGCGCGGGATTACCCAAGTCGGGTACGAGGCCGACACCGTTACGGCGGAGGCGCTTGAAAAGCTGAACAAAGAACTGGAAGTCTCGCTTATCCCTGCGCAGGAGCGAATACACGCGCTGCGGCTTAACAAAAGCGCGGACGAAGTCGCCGCGATAAAAGCCGCGCAGAGGATTGCCGAGCGCGCGCTTAAAGAGGTAATCGAGGGGGTTCTGCGCCCCGGAATTACCGAGCGGCAACTTTGCGCCGAGATAATCTACCGTATACATCTGTACGGCGCGGACGGCGTGTCGTTCCCGCCGATAGTTGTGTCCGGCCCGAACAGCTCGCTGCCGCACGGCGAGCCGGGCGACCGCGTGCTGCGGCGCGGCGACTGCGTGACTATCGACATCGGCGCGCAGAAGGACGGCTATTGCTCCGACATGACGCGCACCTATGTTCTGGGCGAGGCAAGCGACGAGGTAAGGCGCGTATATGATACCGTTTTACGCGCCCAGCTTTCCGGGATTGCCGCCGTCAGGGCGGGCAAAACGGGCGCGCAGATTGACGAAGCCGCCCGAAGCGTTATCAGGGACGCCGGATACGGCGAGTTCTTCGGTCACGGCTTCGGCCACGGCGTGGGACTGGAGGTTCACGAGCGCCCGACACTAAGCCCCGGGAAGGACGACCCGCTTACCCCGGGCGCGGTTATCACCGCCGAGCCGGGGATATACCTTCCGGGCAAGTTCGGAGTCAGGATAGAGGACCTTCTGCTTGTCACCGAAGACGGTTGTGAAAACCTTACGGAGATGACTAAGGAGCTTACGGTTATTGAGTGAGTTTCTGGTAAGAAAGTGACGTTTTTTAACTGTGATTTGTGATTTACACTATGTTTTTCATATATCCCCTTGATTTTTCCGGCAAAAAGTGATATGTTACGCACAAGGGGAGGTATATATATGATGTTTTCAACCAAGATTTTTACCAACGAAAAATGCGTGGGATGCAACCGGTGTATCTCAAACTGTCCCTGTCACGAGGCCAACGTCGCGCTTATCGAAAACGACGTTAACAAGATACATATCGACCCGTCGAAATGTATCCTTTGCGGGGAGTGCATACGCAACTGTATGCACGACGCGCGAGAATATATTGATGACACAGAGGCGTTTTTCAGCGATCTAAGAGCCGGAAAAGAGATTTCCCTTATCGCCGCCCCCGCGCTGCGAAGCAATATTCCGAACTGGCCGCAGCTTCTTGGATATCTTAAATCCTTGGGTGTCAAAATGATTTTTGACACATCTTTCGGCGCGGACATATGCACATGGGCATATCTTCGCTATATAACGAAAAATAACGCGACAGGCCTGATTTCCCAGCCGTGTCCCGTTATCGTCAATTATATCGAGCGTTATGCCACCGAGCTTCTTCCGCGTCTCGCCCCGATCCACAGCCCCGCCATGTGTACCGCCGTCTATATGAAAAAATACGCGAAAATCGGCGGCACATATGCGTTCCTTTCGCCTTGCATCGCCAAGTTCGACGAATTCTCTGACCCCAACACACACGGGCTTGTCGGCTATAACGTCACATACAGGAAGATACTTGCCTATCTTCAGGATAACGGCATAAACTACGCGTCAAGCCCCGCCGCCCGCTATGACAACGAGGCGCACGGGCTTGGCGCCGTCTACTCCTCGCCCGGCGGCCTGCGCGTGAACGTAGAGCAGTATGTTTCAGGAAAATGGATATACCAAGTCGAGGGAGAGCCGCACGCCTGCCGTTTCCTTGACCGTTACGGCAAGGAAAGCGCGTCCGATCTTCCCTTTTTGGTGGATATCCTTAACTGCCAGTACGGCTGTAATATCGGCTCGGGCGCGGCGCGCGCGCCGCAGGAGGAATATGCCGTCAATAAAAGCATGTACCACGCGCAGCAAGAGGCGATGAAAAACAAAAAGAACAAAAAGCTTCCTCCCGGCCCGGACTTTTCGCAGTTTGACAAAGACCTTAAACTCTCTGATTTCTACCGCGCCTATACCGCAAAGCCCGTCACCCACGCCTCGATCAGCAGGCACGATATGGAAAAGGCGTGGACGTCGCTTAAAAAAATGACCCATGAAGACCGCATTAAGGATTGCCGCGCCTGCGGATACACCCGCTGTGAAAAGATGGCTTCCGCCATAGCGGCGGGTCTGAATCACCCAGAAAACTGCATTGATTTCAGCCGCGCCGTCCTGCGCGAGCAAAACCGCACGGTTGAAAACATGCTCTCCCGCAACAGCTCACAGGCCGAAAAGCTTCACGAACAGGTCGGCATCATGATAGACGCGCTTAAATCCTCCGGGCAGAAGACGGCGGAGACGTTAAAGAATGTCGAGAGCATCCGCTTGAAGATTGATAAAATGTCCGACTCTACCATGCGGCTGGACGCCATTATACCCGAACTTGAATCCCTTATGCGCGAATACTCCGCAATGGGCGACAGCGTTGTCAACGTTTCGATGCAGACAAATCTCCTTTCCATGAACGCCTCGGTCGAGGCCGCGCGCGCCGGTCAGCAGGGCAGGGGATTCGCGGTGGTTGCCGGACAAATCAGGAAGCTGTCCGACCAAAGCCGCGAAGCCGCCGAGGAGGCGCTTACAAGCAACGAGAAGATGATGCCGCTTATCGGCAGTATTTCCGCGCTTCGCAATGAGCTTATCGAAAAGTCCGGCGACATATCCGAAAGCGCCGAAGATATCATCTCCTCGATGGACAAGTTGCCCGAGCTGCTGCAAAGCATTTCCGAAACGGCGTCCAAAATGACCGTGGAGTAAACGCGATGTCAATTGACAATGAACAATTGACAATTGACAATTGACAATTTTGGGGGACGATTTGTAGGGGCGGCGTTCTGCCGCCCGTGGGTTTTTCCCCGCCCGTGGGTTTGCGGTGGGGACGGTCGCCCCTATATTGGGATGCCGGTTTTTGTGCAACATGGACATTCATGCGTCAACCGTGTGGCGGGGCGCTGGGAGTGGACAAAAACTGTCCTGGTATGATATAAGTAAGTCATGGAAAAGAAAGAAGTAAAGTGCCCAAAATGCGGCAGCGAAAAAGGGCAGCATAAAAAAGGATATACAAGCGCGGGAAGCCAGCGGATGTTCTGTAATGAGTGTGGATGCAAGTACACACCCGCGCCCAAAAGCCGCGCATA
>JAISVI010000020.1 GCA_031271665.1 Oscillospiraceae bacterium | reverse complement strand
CGGAAGGAGCTGCCGCATGGAATATAACGGCGTTAATCTGCGCCACGAACTTAAATATTATATACCCCACGCCGATTATATCGCCATGCGCGGACGTATCGCCGCCTTTATGCGGCCGGACGAAAACGGCGCGGGCGGATACCGGGTAAGAAGCCTTTACTTTGACGACGCGGCCTTCACGGACATGTGGGAGAAAGAGGCCGGAATCGAGCGGCGGAGCAAGAACCGCATACGCGTCTATAACGCCTCCCCCGCGCTTATACGCTTCGAGCGGAAGATTAAGGTTGACTCGTACATCGGCAAACAGACGGCAAAGCTTTCCCCGGAAGAACTTGACCTTATCCTTCGCGGCGACACGTCCTTCCTTCTGCGCACGCCGGACAAGACGCTGCACCGCTTCTACGCCGACCATAAGCTGAAGCGTCTGCGCCCCGCCGTTATCGTTGACTATTGGCGCGAGGCGTTCACCCAAAAACAGGGCAATGTGCGCGTTACCTTCGACAGCGACCTTGTCGCGGCTGTCGGCGACTGGAATCTCTTCTCGGACGCGGGGCTTACGCGGTACGCGGCGTATCCGCCGCAGATGCTTACCATGGAGATTAAGTTCGACGGCTTCCTGCCGGACGCGGTAAAGCGGCTTACGCGCCCGTACACCGCGCGCCGCTCGGAGATAAGCAAATACGTAATGTGCCTTCGCGCCCTGAAGCGCGAGGCGCTTTATTCCAAGGGGTTTTGATTATGGATGTTATCGGCGTTTTTTTGACCGGGGGCGGAAACCCGGTGGGCGATTTGCTTGGCGATATGAGCACCTCGGGTTCGACGCTTACGCTTGGGCGTATTATCGCCACGCTTATCGTGGCGTTTGTCGCCGGGCTTATTATCTTCTTTGTTTACAAGGCGGGCTATAAAGGCGTTGTGTACAGCCACGCGTTCAACGTCTCGCTTACTTTAAGCTGCGTCATCACGTCCGTCATCGTTATCGCCATATCGTCGAACATCGCCCTTAGTCTTGGTATGGTCGGCGCGCTGTCCATCGTGCGTTTCCGCGCGGCGATAAAAGACCCGGTAGATATCATTTTCCTGTTCTGGGCCATCTCCACGGGCATCGTGGCGGGGACGGGAGAGTTCGGTCTGCTTGCCATCGCCACGGTGCTTATCGGGATTGCCGCGACTGTCCTTTTCCGCGTAAAATCCCGAAAGGCAAGCTATTTGCTTATACTTGACGTCCAGGCGGCGTACGCGCGCGAATTCCACGGCGCGATACGCAAAAGGCTTAACGTCACAATGAAAAGCAAAAGCCTTATACGCGACCGCGCCGAGCTTGTGTACGAGCTTCGTATGCACCCCGACGCGGACACAAGCTTCATTGACGAGCTTCAGCGACGACCCGAGGTGCAAAGCGCGGTGCTTGTCGGATATAACGGCGACTATGCTGAGTAAAGGCAAAAAATTTATACTTTACGTCCTGCTTATTGTTGTTGGGGCGGGGGCGCTTTTTCTCAGTGTGCGCGAACTTGCCAAAAAGCCGGTTCTTATCATAAGCGAGGTTTGCTCGGCCAACCGCGGCATCATGCTTGACGCGGACGGCGAATACTCGGATTTTATCGAGATATACAACGCGGGTGAAATCCGCGCCAGTCTGAAGGGTTATTATCTCTCCGACAACGACAATAAGCCCCTTAGATGGCGCTTCCCGTCCTCTGTCACTCTTGAGCCGGGCGAGTATCTTTACGTGTTCGCCTCCAGCAAAAATAAGATCCAGGGCGACGGGGTTCTGCACACGAACTTCTCTATCTCCCAGCTTGGCGAACCGATTATTTTAAGCAACCCGCAGGGCGTTTCTGTAAGCCGCGCCGAACCCTTTGAAAGCGTTGACAACATCTCCCTTGCCTATATCGACGAAACGGTTGGTTTCGCCTATCTCGGAATCCCCACGCCCGGCGCGCCGAACACGGGCGCGTACGCCCTTGACCCAAGCGAGCTTGGGGGCGCGCAAACCGTTTTGAAGATAAGCGAGTACATGTCCAAAAATACCGGCGTTTTCCCGGACGCCGACGGTATGCTTTACGACTGGGCAGAGCTTTTTAATCCCAATGACGTCCCCGTGTCGCTTGTCGGGTGGTCGCTTACCGACAACGCAGATAACCCCGACAAATGGTCCTTCCCCGGCGGGTATTCAATCGGGCCGGGCGAGTATTTGACGGTATATATGTCGGGGCTTGAAAAACCCGGCCACGCAAGCTTCCGCCTTGGCGATCAGGACGAGGGGCTTTTCCTTATCGACCCGACCGGGCAGACTGTTGACGAAATAGAAGTCTACGACACCCCGCTTGACGTAAGCTACGGGCGCGCGGCTGACGGCGCCGAGGGGTTCTTTGCCGCGCCGACTCCCGGCGCGCCGAACAAAGGCTCGCCCGCCCCGGACATGGCCTCGATTGAGTGGGACGCGCCAAGCGTTATGATTACGGAATACATGTCCTCGAACAGCTATTATGTCCCGGACGCGGAGGGCGAGTATAACGACTGGCTTGAACTTTACAACTATGGCGCGGAAACGGTCAATCTGGCCGGGTTTACGTTAAGCGACACCGAATCAAGCCCCGACAAATGGACATTCCCGGACGGTACGTTTATCGCGGCGGGCGGGCGGCTTGTAATCCAGCTTTCCGGCAAGAACCTGCCCGGACACGCGGATTTCTCGCTTGGCGGGGACGACGACTGCGTATTTCTGGGCGACCGCTACGGGCGGGCGATAGACATCGTTCCTCTTGTGCTTCCGAACGCCCATGTGTCCTACGGGCGCGATGAGTCAAGCCCCGAAAACTGGCTGTACTTCCCGATTCCCACCCCCGGCGAGCCGAACTCAAGCGGCGGGTTTTCCGCGCCGGAGGGCGTAAGCGCGCTGTCATGGCGCGGCGCGTACATTTCGCGCGTTGACCATTTGGGGAAGGTCAGTATTAGCAACGATACCGAAAGCGCGATAAGCCTTGTGGGGTGGCATCTTTCGGATTCCCAGCGCGAACTTGCGCGTTTCGCTCTGCCGGAAAAGGAAATCGCACCGGGCGGCACTCTTGAGTTTCAGACCGCGCTTAAATTAGAAAGCGGGGGCGAAACGCTTTACCTCACCGACGGCGCGGGCGCGCTTAGGGACGTTATGAGTACGGGTACTCTTAAACTTGGCGTTACAAGCGGGCGGCTTGGGCAGACCGACAAGCGGATGTATTTTGACGGCGCGGGCAACGCCTATTCCGGCTTTGCCGGGCAGGTACGCGCAAGCGTTGACGACGGGTATGTGTCCGCCGGGACACAGGTCGCGCTGTCCTCCGAGGGCGGCACGGTGCGCTTTACGCTTGACGGCACAGAGCCAAGCGCCTCTTCACAGATTTACTCGTCCCCGGTTACTATAAACGCCAACACGACGCTTCGCGCCCGCGCGTTCGTTGACGGGCTTCTGCCCGGCGCTGTTTTAACGCGCACGTACCTTACGGGCGCAAGGCATACGCTTCCGGTAGTGAATATCTCCACCGACCCGGATAACCTTTTCGACTATAACACCGGCCTTTTCGAGATGGGACCCGGCGCTTCGTCTGAATTTCCGTACAAGGGCGCGAACTTCTGGAAGGATTGGGAGAAGCCCATTCATTTTTCCTATTACGACGAAAACGGCAGACTTTGCGTCGAGGCCGACGCGGGGATAAAGACTTTCGGGCAGTATTCGCGCGCCGAGGCGCAGAAGGGTCTTGCCATACACTTCCGCAAGGACTACGGCGTAAACCGTATCTCATACCCCTTCTTCGCGGGGAACGGCGTGACCGAGTACGCGTCGCTTGTTTTGCGCGCGTCCGGGCAGGACTGGAAATACACCAAGATGCGCGACGCATACATGACGAACGTCGTAAAGGATGAAATGAATCTTGACTTTATGGACACGCTTTCGGTGGTTGTGTATATAAACGGCGAGTACTGGGGTCTTTATGACCTGCGCGAGAAAATCAACGAAAACTACTTCGAGATTAAGTACGGTGTCGAGGAAGATGACATCGACATAATTAAGGGCAACAGCCAAGTCCTTGCCGGAAGCATGACGGAATACAACGCCTTTGTCAAAGAGCTTGAGTCGATGAACATGAACACCGACGCGGCCTATGACTATATCGTTTCCCATATGGATCTTGAAAACTGGATGGACTTCTGGATTGCCGAGACATTCTATGTCAATACGGACAGCGGAAACATCAAGTTCTGGAAGCAGAAGGGCGAGGACGGGCGTTGGCGCTGGGTGCTGTTTGACCTTGACTGGGGGCTTTTCCCAAGTACCTTCCGCGACTATCCGGTATCGCGCATGATCGACCCCAAGGGACACGGCGTCGGGAAGATGTTCTCCACCAAAATCGCGCGCGCCGTTCTTAAAAACACCCGCGTGCGCGAAGAATTTGTCGCGCGATACAACCACCACCTTGACACAACCTTTGCCCCGGAACGAATGCTTGCCATTTTTGACTCTATGACAGAGCATATACGCCCGGAAATGCAGCGCCAGATTGAGCGTTTCCCGGACGTGGAGGGCGGCATTGCCTCGATGGCCGGTTGGGAAAGAACCGTCGGCCGTCTTCGTGAAATTATACAAGAACGTCATGGTATGGTAAGGGAGGAATTAGTGGCAATTAATAATTACAGATGAAATTTGATTGACTTATTTCCTTGAATGCACTAGAATGGTGTTGAAAACTTGTTTGGATCAAGAAGGGGGTAAGTCAATGAGGATACGGTCGAAGATTTTAATCCCTATTGTCATTGTGGCGCTTGTATGCAGCGTCACCATCGGATTACTTGGCATTTATGTCGTTAATACCTTTGTGAACGATTTTGAACTCGAGCGGCTTCAAGAGGCAAGCGATCTTACCGCGTCGCTTTTGAAACAGCGCGCTGAAGAAGCGACACGGCTTTCGGGTATGCTTGCCAAGGAAGAAGATTTAATCTATGACCTTAAGATGTTCCACAGCATTGGCACGACCACAATGGTTTTGAACAACATTACGGACAAGCTTGCTTCAATCGGCGTGGACTTCATTACCATTGTTGACGCAAATGGCGTGGTGGTTGGCCGCGCGCACGAGCCGGAAAATTTCGGTGACAGCCTTTACTCGCAGGAAAACATACATAACGCCTTAAGCGGAACGCAGTACGCGACAATAGAAACAGGAAGCGCCGTAAGGATATCCGTGCGGTGCGGTACGCCGATATATGACAGCAACGGGGCTCTTATCGGCGCGGTCAGCCTTGGCTATCGGCTTGACACAAACAGCCTTGTTGACAATGTAAGCGAGCTTTCGGGAATGGACTGCGCGCTTTTCCTTGGAAGCGAGGCTATCGCAACAAACTTGCGCACCGGTACTGGCGGTATGGATCTCAGTCTTACGGTTGCCGACGGCATAAGGAACGCCGTAATGGCGGGTGAAAACTATACCGGAAGGGTAACAATTCTTGGCAAGCCGCGCTACGCGCATTATTCTCCGCTTCTTAACGCAAACGGCGACGCCATCGGAATTATAAGTTTGGCGCTTGACACAGGAGAATGGGACGCCCGCATGTCTCAGGACACGCTTATAATGATATTCACGGTTCTTGGCCTGTCTGTTATCGCCTCGGTCGTCGGCATAGCGGTATCAAACAGGCTGTCTCGCCCGATTACAAATATGTCCGTTGCGGCCAACAGGCTTGCGGAAGGCGACGTCGATGTTGAACTGCACGTCACCGACGCCGCGACAAAAGACGAGACTGTTCTGCTGGAACGCGCGTTTTCCAATATGATACTCGCAAACCGCGAACGCGCCAATCTGATAAGCGCCGTCGCGGAAGGCGACCTTCGCGGCAGTATTTCGCCGCGCTCGGACAAGGACGTGGTCGCTTTGTCGCTGTTTGCGCTTCTTGAAAGGCAGAATACGGCGTTCCGCGATATGATCGACTCAACGACGCAGATTGACAGCGCCGCCCTTCAAATCGCGAACGGCGCGCAGAACCTTTCACACGGCGCGACTGAGCAGGCGTCCACGGTTGACCGTTTGCTTGGTTCTCTGCGCGCGCTTTCAAATCAAACGGCAGACAAGGCGAAACAGGCGCAGCAGGCCGCCCAGTTAAGCGAATCTGTGCGGACGCTTGCGCAAAGCGGAAATGTTCAGATGTCCCAGATGCTTGAGGCAGTCCAGCAAATCAGCGGCGCATCCGAGGCCATCGGGCGTGTTATTAAGGTCATTGACGACATCGCGTTCCAGACGAATATACTGGCTCTTAACGCCTCGGTAGAGGCGGCACGCGCGGGGCAGCACGGCAAAGGCTTTGCCGTCGTCGCCGAAGAGGTGCGCCGCCTTGCCTCTAAAAGCACCGAGGCGGCGAAGAACACGGGCGAGCTTATTGCAAACTCAATGGAAAAGGCGCGTCTTGGCGCGAAAATCTCGACGGACACCGCCGCGTCGTTTACAAGCATCGTTGAAGGAATAAACGAATCGACGACTATCGTCGCCCAAATCGCCGAGTTCATGCAGTCCCAGAACAGCGAGATTGACTCTATTACCCACGGGGTTGACAGGATAAGCGATGTTATCGCCTCGATAAGCGCGTCCGCCGAGGAAAGCGCCGCCTCCAGCGAGGAAATGAGCGCGCAGACCTCCTCCATCGCGGCCAAGCTTGCCGAGTATAGACTCAGAGACGACATCCCCCGCCTTGGACAGCGCAACCCATAGGGGCGGATGGCAATGGACAATTGACAATGAACAATTGACAATTATGGGGGACGGATTGTAAGGGTGGCGCGCCGAGGGTGTCGCGCCCTGCAAGCAACGCGATAAAATTTATGGAACATTTTCCATAACCCTTCCGTCTAACAGGTCAAAGACCATAAACGGGAGGGTTATTGTTATGTTAAACCATCGCCGCGTTTCTCTGCGCGTGTTCGCCATACTCCTTGCAATCGGGCTTGCAGCGGGCATCGGCGGCTGTGCCGCAAAACCCGAAAACTCCGGCATCGGTTCAAATGAGAAAAAAGACGTGACACAAGTCGGCGTTACGCCTACCAAGAAAGGCAGCGTTGTGTTTGTCCCGCCGACAGCCAAGCCGGAGGCGAAGACCCTTCCTAAGTTCGAGTCGCTTGAACAGCTTCTTGATACTATGAAGAATGCCGGGGTGCATTACAACGGCATACGCGGCGACATTGCCGACGCTGATGACAGTGTCGGCATAGCGCCCCCGGTCGCGGCGGCACCTTCCGCGGAAAACGAGGCCGTGCAGGACGGCGACTTCTCCCAAATCAACTCGCAGGTAGAGGGCGTTGACGAGGGCGATATCCTGGCCTCTGACGGGAAGTGCCTTTATGCGTTTTCCTCGTCGCGGCAGTCCGTTTATATTGTCGGGGTAAGCGGCGCGGACATGAAACTGCTTGCCGAAATCCCCCTTTCGGCGGACGCCGACAGCTATACTCGGCTTATCGAAATCTATGTGCGCGGGGACTACCTTGTGCTTGTTACGGGAAGCAGCGAGCATCTAGGCCCCATAAACACGCTTACGGACACCGCAGCCCCGTCCGGTTTCATTTGGTATCCAACGCGCCAGTTTACGCAGTATACAGTCTATGATATAAGCGACCGTGAAAACCCGGTTCTTTCGCGCTCGTTTGAAGTGGAGGGGAACGCAGTCTCCACGCGAATGATCGGCGATGTTCTTTACTTTGTCTCCACACGCTATGTTTACGCCCTTCCCTATGATACTATGGAGGGCATAGGCGAAGGCGACATCCTTCCCGTATACCGCGACACGGTAAGCAACGAGAAGTATCAGGTCGTACCGCCGCAAGACATTTACTATTTCCCCGAAAGTACCGAGCCAACCTATATGTTCGTCGGCGCGTTCGATATAACGGGCGAAGAATCGGCCGCTATGGACAGCTTTATCGGCGCGGGCAACCAAGTTTACATGAGCGCGGAAAACCTTTACGTCGCCAGTAACAAATGGGACAGCAAAACGGGACGCGAACTTACCCAAGTATACCGTTTCGCCATAGATGGCGCGTCCATCAGCTTTGCCGCCGACGGCGCGTTCGAGGGCAGTCTGCTTAACCAGTACAGCATGGACGAATATAACGGTGTGTTCCGCGCCGCCACGACAAGCTGGGGACAGGGGAACTATGTAAATACGCTTGACGCCCAAACGCTTAAACCGCTTGGGCGCACCGAGGCTCTTGCCCCGGACGAGCAAATTAAGTCCGTGCGGTTTATGGGCGATATCGGCTATGTCGTTACCTTCCGCCAGACAGACCCGCTGTTCGCCATCGACCTTTCCGACCCAAGCAAGCCCGCCATACTTGGTCAGCTTAAAATCCCCGGCTTCTCTACCTATCTGCACCCCGTGGCGGACGGCCTTTTGATTGGTTTCGGGCGGAATGTGATAGAAACCTATGTGGATTTGCCCGGCGGCGGCAGAGAGGTTGTGGGTACGCTTGACGTCGGCCTTAAAGTAAGCCTGTTTGACGTGTCCGACCCCACCGATCCTAAGGAAATCGACGTTCTGGCCCTTGGGCGCAACACTCATTCGTCTGCCTGCGACAACCCCCGCGCGATGATGGTTGACGCGAAGCGCGGGATTTTCGGGTTT
This sequence comes from Oscillospiraceae bacterium, assembly GCA_031271665.1. Taxonomy (GTDB): domain Bacteria; phylum Bacillota; class Clostridia; order Oscillospirales; family UBA929; genus WRLJ01. The sequence continues at coordinate 1,514 of JAISVI010000020.1, read as the reverse complement.
GACGTAATCGACTATAACTATACAAATTACGAAACCTATAACAGGCAGCCCCAATCGATGTTCGGCCTTATCGAGGTTCGCGGGCGCGAACTTGTTGATCTGGCGACGCTTAAAGACCTTGACGCGTCGAATAAGTACGAGCGCCGTCTTTGCTATATCGGCGATACCCTGTACGGCGTTGACGGCTTCGGCATAACGGCCTACAGCTATCAGTCCTTTGAACGGCTCGCGCGGTTGGATTACTCATCGAAGGCACAGTAAAACTTACAGTTCGGTATTCAGTGGCGGCAGGTATCTGCCGCCGCTTGGCCTTGCCTGTTCAACCCGCTTGAACAGGCAAGGCCTTTATGTTATAGTGGGTACGGCAAAGGGGTGAGGATATGTCCAGATACGGGTTTTCGGGGACACCGGAGGATACCCGGCTTTTGATACTGTACATTCTGCGTGACTGCCCCGGCTCCATCACTCCGCAGGAGCTTCAAAACGCGGCAATGACCGACGAGAACGCGGACTATTTTGTATACTCGGAAGCCCTTGCCGACCTCGCGGACAAAGGGCTTATCGTCTTGGGAGAGGACGGCTATACCGCAACACAGACCGCGCGGAAGCACGCGGACGCCACCGCGTCCGAACTTCCCGCCAGTCTGCGCAGAAAGCTTTCCGACGAACTTGCGCCTGTCTACCGACGCATACTGCGCGACAGCGCCATCACCGCGCGAACCGAACAGACCGGGCGCGGCTATCACGCAAGGCTTACCCTGTCCGGCGCGAACGAGACGCTTGCCGACATCACGCTTGCCGCAGGCTCCGAGGAACAGGCGGCGGCTTTGGCCTCCGCGTGGAAGCAGCGTGCCGAAAGCGTTTACGCTGCCTTGCTTAAGGCGCTTTTAGATGATTGATTGAACGCTTTGAAAGCGAGGTTGACCCATGTCAAAGAAAGAAACCGTAAACGTACAGGGAACGGAAATCTCCATCCTTACACACCGGCAGGACGATTACATATCGCTGACGGACATGGCGAAATATAAAAACGCCGAGACGACAGGTCTTATAATATCTCACTGGTTGCGAACTGGGTACTCGTTAAATTTTCTTGGCGCATGGGAACGGCTTCACAACTCGGATTTTAATGTTACCGAATTCGGTAACATTAAAATGGAGAGCACAGACAACGCGTTTATACTCTCCACAAAGCAATGGACAAAGCGGACAAACGCCATCGGCATTGTCGCAAAACCCGGACGCTATGGCGGCACATATGCTCACCGCGACATTGCATTTGAATTTGCGACCTGGCTCTCGCCAGAATTCAAATTGTATCTAATAACTGAATTTCAGCGCTTAAAATCTGAAGAGCAACAGAGTCATTCCCTTGAATGGAATCTTCAGCGCACGCTTTCCAAAATCAACTACCGCATACATACTGACGCAATCAAAGAGGAAATCATTCCAAAAGAGGTCACGCGGACGCAGGCTGCTTTTGTTTACGCTTTAGAGGCGGACTTGCTGAACGT
>JAISVI010000125.1 GCA_031271665.1 Oscillospiraceae bacterium | reverse complement strand
TGCATGAACTGCCGGAGGAGCTAATGGACGCCGTGACCGCGCTGAGCGGTTCAGGGCCGGGTTACTTCTTCCGTATCGCCGCCGCGATGCTGGCGCAGGCCGTCCGGATGGGTATCGGTGAAGAGACGGCGCTGGCGCTGCTGTCCCAGACGATGCTGGGTTCCGCGCAGATGCTGAAGGCAGGGGACATAGGCCCCGCCGAACTGACTCAAGAGGTGGCGACGCCGGGGGGGACGACACAGGCCGCGTTCACGGCCTTCGACGAACTGGGGCTGGACGGCGCGATTGCCGAGGGCATGAGGCGCTGCGCCGCCAGGTCGGCGGAGTTGGGGAGGTAATATCCGAGGGCCTGTCCGAATACAAATATAGTAGTAGCTGCTGAACAACTCCTTTTCGACCCGAAGCGCCGCAGGCGCGAGTTGTCAAATTCAGAATTTTGGAGCTTTATTTCGAAGAAATCAAAGCGAAAAATAATGAATTTGCTGGTCGAAAAGAGTTGTGAAGCGTGACAGCGGCGTTATTCAACATGCCCCGACTAAGGCAAAACTATCCCCGCGCTTTGAATAACTGTGTCCATCTCTCTTTCAAGCTTTGTCTGCTTGTCGGCGCTGAACTCCGCGGGCTTTACAAACTCAAGGCGCACTTCGCGAAGCGCCAGTAAAAGCGCGTCGCAGTCCGCGATGTTTTCCCAGCCAACCGCCGGAACCCTGTCATCGACGTTTTCTGTCTGCGCCTGGGCGCGCATCTCCCCGACAACCTTGCCCATCGAGTCGTAAAACGCGTCGCAAGCGCCTATGTACCCCGGCGCGGGTTCCCTGCTCTCGGTTTCAAGAAGCGCGGCAAGCTCCGCCTTCCACGCGGCGAGGTACTCTTCGCACTCCGCGCAGAAAACAAGCAGTTCGTCCTGATATACGCGGTCGCTGTCCCAATTGTTTCCGGCTGTTTTTATGTTGCCGTACGTTGCAATCGCGCCGTACAGAGAATTCCATACGGTCGTGTCAAACTGCTCTAATTCAAGCTTTGTCATAACCGACGGGTCACTTTCCTCCGGCGGAAGGGTGACGAATATTATAACCACGGCAACCGCCATAATGCCAATCGTAAGCATAGTTATAAGCCCGGTTGACAGCTTCTTTTTCTGGGGCATCTCCGCGCGTTTGCGAACCATCGCCCGCACCTCCAAACTCTTCATGTTCCGCCGATTGTATAATAACAAATCCCTTCCGGTTTGTCCATAGCGCGCGGGCATTTTCGCGGTGATGATTGTCAAGGCTGTTTTTACCGCCGCAGTCTGACGGCACTCACTCCCCCGAACCCCGCCGCCGCTCTTCGCGGCTTTCGGGCATACTGAACATAAACTCGGTAAGGCCGTTTTCACTTATCACAAAGATGTCCTCGCTGTGGGCGTTAAGGATCGAGCGCACCAGATAAAGCCCAAGCCCAAGGCCGGAGGGGTCTATCGAGCGCGAGCGGTCGCCCTTGTGGAAGCGGTCGAAGATATAGGGGATGTCCTCGGGTGGGATTGTCTGTCCGGTGTTGCGAACCGCCACATACGCCCGCCCGTTCCTGCGCGTGACGTTAAGCGAAATCTTTCCGCCGACGTTGCAGAATTTCACCGCGTTGTCAAGAAGGTTTGTCATAACCTGCGCCATGCCGTCCGGGTCCGCCGTCACTGTAAGCGCGTCCTCCGGCACAAGAACCTCCACCGCGATGTTCTTCTGGTTTATCATTGATTCAAGTCCGAACAGTATCCTTGTCGAAAGTTCGGCAATGTCTGTCGGCCTTAGATTAAGATCCATCTGACCGGACTGATGCCGGCTTAGGTCAAGCATCCCCGTTACAAGGCGCGACAGGCGCATAATCTCGTCCCGCACAATGGTAAGGATCTCTTCCCCGCGCTCTGGCGGTATAGTGCCGTCCAAAAGGCCGCCTATATATCCGGAAATTGTTGTCATGGGCGTCTTGAGTTCGTGGGATACCCCGCTTATAAAATTGCGCCGCAGCTCTTCGCTTTTCTGAATGGCGTCGGCCATACCATTGAAAGAGGCGGCAAGTTCGCCTATTTCGTCGTCGCGCAGAATCCATCGGGTTGCGCGCGAGGAGAAGTCGCCGCGCCCGAAAGTCCGCGCGCAGGCCGCCATCTCGTGAAGCGGCCGCGCCAGCGCGCGTGAATTGATATAGGCCGTACCGAACGCGATAAGCATGACAAGCGCGGCGGTCGTCATATATACGCGCAGGAACGCCGCGATAAGCGTCCCCGTGGGCCGGCGGTCGCCGGTTATAAGGATAATCGCGGCGACGGAGTCCCGCGCGCGCCCGTCTTCCGGAAGGACGCGGGAAAAGGTTTCATAGCGCTGTTCGGGGTCGCGCGGAATCCCGTACGGAAGCCAGCCGCCCTCGGACGCCGCGGCCATCGTGTCCGCGTCCAATACCGAACCCTCGGCCAAAGCGCCGCCCCGCCATGTGCTGAAAAAAACGTTTCCGCGCGCGTCGGCAAGCGCCGCCTCGCACTGCGCGACCGCGGCAATCGAGCGCATTGCCTGGCCAAGCTCTTGCGAAAGGGCGCGCTCGCCGCCGCTTAACGCGCCGGAGAGAAGCGCCGCGGCCTCGTCGGACGCTTTAAGCTGCGTGGCGCGGTACTCTTCGACTATTATTGACGAGGCGGAGAATATAAGCGCAACGCCGAGTATCAGAAAGCTTAAAAAAACAAGAATGGCGCTGTACGCGAAATAGCGGAAGAAAATGCTTTTCGACGGGGGTTTCATGACGCGGCCCCAAACGTTTCAAATTTATAGCCCACGCCCCAGACTGTCTTAAGCGCCCACTCCGCGCTTACCCCCTCCAGTTTTTCGCGAAGGCGCTTGATATGAACATCAACGGTTCGGCTGTCCCCGAAGTAGTCAAACCCCCACACTTCGTCAAGCAGCTGGTTGCGCGTATAGACGCGGTTGGGCGCGGACGCCAGATGGTAAAGAAGCTCCAGCTCCTTCGGCGGGGTGTCAACCACGCGCCCGTCCACCGTCAGAGAGAACGAGTCCATATCGACGATAAGCCTGTCGTACTCCAGGCGGCGCGGCTTTTCCCGCCCGCCCTTTACGGTGCGGCGCAGAACGGCATGGATGCGCGCCATGACCTCTTTCATATCAAAGGGCTTTGCGATATAGTCGTCCGCGCCGATGTCAAGCCCCTGAACCTTGTCGATGGTTTCGCCCTTGGCCGTGACCATGATAACCGGCACTTCGCTTTCCTGCCGTATTGCCCGGCAGACGGCCCAACCGTCCATCTCGGGAAGCATAAGGTCAAGCAGCACGATGTCCGGCTGGGCGCTTCTGAAAAGCGCAAGCCCGCTTACGCCGTCCTGCGCGCCCTCTACGGCGAAGCCGTCCTTTTCAAGATACATGCGCAGAAGCTGGGCTATGTTCGGATCGTCCTCGATAATAACCGCCTTCATAAGTACCCTCCGTGCCATAAAATTATTCGCTTTTCCTTTGCACGGATATTATAGCATAGACACCGCAGGTGTCGGTTCGCGAACGCGAAATGCTATATCTTGAGAAGATAATATCCGCTGCACGGATATTATAGCATAGACACCGCAGGTGCCGGTTCGCGAACGCGAAATGCTATATCTTGAGAAGATAATATCCGCTGCACGGATATTATAGCACGTTGGGCGCGTCCGGCGCAATATTCATCTATTCGTGAATAAACTGTGAATATACATCAAAGCCGTTGACATAAACATTTGGGGATAACTTTGTGGATACAGTGGACAACGCCTTGCCAAATCGAAAACATCGGCGTCCGATTCGCAAGATAACGACAAAAAACACCTGCGTTATGACACTGAATACAGCGTAATAGTAACTGTGAGTTACCCCGCGTGACCGGGTGCTTTTTCCGGCTTCGACAAACGCCTGAAGGATACGATTGCACCATAAGCCTTGACAAATGCCCAAGCGGTATATACTATTAAAAAGGGGTGACGCGGCATGGAAATCATACGGTACAGCGAGCAGATAGACGCGCACGCGGCCATATCGAATGGCGAACCGATGCTTGCGGTAATATCGTTTGATTGCAAAAAGGCGTATATGGCTCACATAGACGAGGCGTTAGAGCATCATATCCTGCTTGCGAAAGTAAACCTCCCCGGCGCGGAAATAGACAGATATTTTCGTATTGTTTTTGATAACGAAGGTGCGGACTGGACATTTGTCTGTCCCCCGGACTATAAGGGTATCGTAGACCGCGCAAGGCGCATCGCGGAGTTTTACAAAGACGGGTTCGCGGCTATTTCCGCATTCCTTTCGGAAATCGGGCTTTTTGCGGATATTAAAATACCCAGACGGTACAGAAGGCATTTTGACGAATTAAGCGATTAGAGCCCATCCGCGAACAGATAGTAAACAGGCTCTTATAACTAAAAGGGGGACTTGCTATGCCGAAAATCGAGATGTTTTTTGACCATACCTGCCCGTTTTGCTACAGGGGGCATAAGCTTTTGATGGGGCTTCTTCCGAAATACCCGGACGCCGAGATAGTTTGGCGTCCGGTCGAGGCGCACCCGAAAGCCGAGGAGCCGTGGCACAGACCCTATGCCGACCTTGCCGTGCAGGGCGCGCTTTATATGCACGGCGCGGGACTTGACGAGCGCGCGTTCCACGAACGGATGTATAAAGCCGTGTTTGACGAGCGGCTTAACGCGGAAGACCCCGCCGTCCTTACCCGATGCGCGGGGGACACCGGCGCGGATATGGGCGCGTTCGCGGGCGCGCTTAATGGCGCGCGGTACGCGGACGCGCAGCGCGCGGCCAACGACTATGCCTATAACGAGAAGGACGTGTGGGCCGTGCCGACCTTTGTGTGCGGGGATAAGCGCCTTGATGCGGCGGAGGGCGTCGGCGTCACGAGAGAGGGGCTTGACGCGTTCTTGGCCGACTGCTGCGGCTGATTCCAGAATAAGGGGTGCGGCGAAATGCCTAACGAACAGCTTTCGTTTTCCAGACGTCACGCGCGGATTGTCGAGGCGCTTAACAAATCGGTGGAGATATTCACCTCGCACAGCGAGGAAACCTTCAGCGAGGTTATGAGCAGCGGGCTTCGCCCCGTGGCGGAAGCGGCGGGGCTTGACCGCGTCGCCATTTACACGCTTCTGGACGCGCAGGGAACGATGGGGCAGGTATACCTCTGGTCATACGGAAAGACCGCCGAGCTTGACAAGACGCTTATACGGCTTCCGGCGACCCCGACAACCCTTATGTGGCGGGAAACCCTTATGCGCGGCGAGTGCATAAACGGCAACGTAAGCGAAATGCCGGAGGAGGAAGCGGTTTTTTTAAGGGTTTTCGGCGTCAAAGCCATATTTTTTGTGCCCTTTTTCATCCGCGGCGAGTTCTGGGGCATCGTAACCTTGGAAGACCATACCTCGTACCGGTATTTTGACGACGACTGTCTGTACCTGCTTCGCTCGGCGGCGTGTCTGTGCACGAACGCCTATGTGCGCCACGAGGCAGAGCTTAAAGCAAGGGACGCGGAGGATCTGACCCGCGCCGTCACCGACGCCAGTCCCTTCCCGTACATAATGTTTGACGGCGACTCGCGCCCCGTCGATTGCAACAAGGCCGCTATGCGGCTGTTTAACTGCCCGGACAAGCAGTTCCTTCTGGATCACTACTGGGACAGTTTTTCCCCGGAATTACAGCCGGACGGACAGAATTCCAAGGCCAAGGGGACGGCCGTCGTTTCCGGCACGTCAAGCCAGCGCGTCTTGGAATGGATGCACAAGTCCCTTGACGGCCAGCATATCCCGATGGAAAACACGCTTACCCCCGTGACGCACAGGGGCAAGGAGTATGTTATATCCTTCAAGTATGATATGCGCGGCATCAAGCGTCTTATGGACAACATAACCCTTCAGCGCGAGCTGCTTAAAACCCGCCTGGAGCATCAGGAACTGGTAAGCGACATAACCCAGAGCTTCGTTTCGTCCGGCGCGGCGGAAACGCTTATAACCGGCGCCGCAAAAAAACTCGCGCGTTATCTTAAAGCGTCGCGGGCCGTTCTTTACTGCGTTGACTACGAACGCTCGGAAAGCTCTCTGGCCTATGAGTGGCATGACAAAAACGCCCCGGCCCCGGTATTTTCTTTCCCGGGTCTGTTTGAACTGCTTGGGGTTCTTTTTCCGGCAACGCTTTTGGATGACGTTTCAACCCCCTCAAGCCACTGCGCGGACGTCGCGGAAGACCCCTTGTTCTCCGGGCTTGCAGACGTGGGGGTGACGGCGTTTGTGTGCGCGCCGCTTTATGTCGAGGGCCGTCTTTGGGGCATTATGAGTGTTGAACAGTGCGGCAGTCCGCGCGAATGGATGGGCAACGAGGTTTTGCTTATCTCCACCGTCGCAAGCGTGATAGCCGGCGCTATAGTACGCGAAATATACAATAAAAAGCTTGAAAAGGCGCTTGACAAGATGACCGCCGCAAGCCAGGCCAAGGGCGTTTTCCTTTCAAGCATGTCCCACGAGATGCGCACCCCGCTTAATACCATCATGGGCATGGCCACAATCGGCAGAAACGCGCCCGACGCCGAGCGGAAGGACTACGCGCTTAACAAGATAGAGGACGCCTCCTCGCACCTCCTGGGCGTGATAAACGACGTGCTTGACATGTCGAAGATCGAGGCAAACAAACTTGAGCTTGTGATTGCCGACTTCTCCTTTGAGAAAATGCTTAAAAAGGCCGTGAACGCGATTTGCCTGCGCATGGAGCAGAAGCAGCAGACCTTCCTTGTCCAGGTTGACGGAAAAATCCCGCATATTTTGGCGGGCGACGACCAGCGGCTTGCCCAGGTGATAATCAACCTTCTCTCAAACGCCGTGAAATTCACCCCAGAGGGCGGGCATATACGCCTTAACGCCCGGCTTTTGGCCGTTGAAGACGGCATATGCACCGTTTCTGTCGAGATTACCGACACGGGCATCGGCATCGCACCCGAGGACAAGGAGAAACTGTTCCGCGCCTTCGAGCAGGCGGACGTGGGCATATCCCGGAAATTCGGCGGCACCGGACTTGGGCTTGTCATATCAAGGCGCATCGTAGAGCAGATGGGCGGGGACATAAGCGTGGAGTCGTCCCTTGGCAAGGGAAGCGCGTTTACCTTCACCTTCAAGGCCGCGCGCGGGGCGGACAGTCCCGCCTCGCTGCTTGACGCGTCCGTGAACTGGGAGAATGTAAGCGTCCTTGCCGTTGACGACGCGGAAGAGATACTTTTGTATTTCTCCGAGATATTCAGACGTTACGGGGTTAAGTGCGAAGTCGCCTCAAGCGGAGGGGACGCCCTTCAAATGATCGCCGGATCCGGCGGGTACGACGTGTATTTCGTGGACTGGAAAATGCCGGGCATGGACGGCATAGAACTTATAAAGCGCATAAAATCCCAAAGCGCCCAGCGCGGCAGGAAAAGCGTCGTCATTATGATTTCCGCGACCGAGTGGGCGCTTATCCGCGCCGAGGCCGAGGGCATCGGCGTTGACAGCTTTCTTATGAAGCCGCTTTTCGCGTCGGACATTATGGACTGCATGAACACATGTCTGGGCGTGGGCGGCGCAGCGCCCGCCCAAAAGCAGCACACGTCGGTAAAATCCGGGGAACTGCGGGGCTGCCGCATCCTTTTGGCCGAGGACGTGGAGATAAACCGCGAAATCGTTCTGGCGCTTATGGAGGACACCCGCGCGGAAATCGACTGCGCGGAAAACGGAACAGACGCCCTTCGCCTGATTCGGGAAAACCCCGGAAAGTACAACATTGTGTTTATGGATATGCAAATGCCGGAAATGGACGGTCTGGAGGCAACGCGCCGTATACGCGCCGGAATGCGTGACCGCGACATCCCGATTATAGCGATGACGGCCAACGTATTCAAAGAAGACATAGAAAAATGCCTTGCGGCGGGCATGAACGACCATATCGGCAAACCGGTTGATTTGGCGGAAATAATTCAAAAGGTGCGCAAATACTGGGCGCGCTAGGCGGCGCGCCTTTCAACCCCGGTCAGTTAACTGTTCGCTGTCAAAGCCTGTCCGCCGCCAGTACAAGCGCGGCGGTAAGCGCGGCCTCGGATATGCCGGAAACCCATATTCCCGCCACGCCAAGAAGCGACAGGGCTATGCACGCGAGTTTTGCGGCCCCAACCGCGCAAAGGAACACAAGCGCCGCGCGGCGGTGCTTTTTTGCGAGTTCCGCCAAGTCGCCAAGTTTCCCCGAGGAAGCGCCTGTAAGGATTATCTCCGACTTGCCCGCGCGGTCGATGTCGGTAAAGCCGTCCGTCCACACGCCAAGCCCGCCCTGGCGGTCTACTCCCTCGCCGGAGGCGAAGATAAGCGCCCTTCCGCGCGTCTCGTCAAGCATTTCGCCGAGTATCCGGGGCTTATCCTCCTCGCTTAATCCCGCGTGGATGTCGCGGACGTACAGCCGCTCGGCGACAGACTCGGCCTCGGCGCGCGGGGCGCTTAACAGGAGAGCCGTGTCGATGCCGCACGACATAAGGGTTTTGGCAAGCCCCTCCGCGCCGCTTCGCAGTGACGGGCTTACCCTAAGGCCGCCCAGAAGCCGCCCGTCCAAGGCGACCCAATAGACCTCGTTTGAGTACTCTTTGGTGTCAAGGTCCAAAAACTCCGCGCTGCCGGCGTAAATCGTATGCCCGGAGAAACGCGCGATAACCCCGCCCGCGCGGTCGTCATAGCTGTCGGCGGGACAGGCGATGTCCCCGCAGTAGTCGCGTACCGCGTCGGAGAATTTCGTACCGCCGCGCGCCTGCGCGATGGCCGCGCAGCGCAGAAGGCTTTCGCGGTCGGCGCCGGGAGACGAGACAAGCCCCATTACCACAAGCCTTCCGTCCGCCTGTATGCCGGTTTCGTCGAAAACCGCCAGTTCGGCGCGCGAAAGCTCCCATAAAGCGTCCGCGGAAACGACGCGCGCGCCGTGCCGCGCGGCGGACAGCACGCTTTTCGCGCGAAGCTGCGGGAATACGGTCAGAACGGCCAAAGGACTTGCCGCAAGGAGTATCCCGGCGGCGCGCGCGGGCCACAGCGTTCCCGCGCCGTCCCGCGTGACTATAGCGCCGACGATACCCGCCGTAAGCGCAAGCAGCGCGACCGCGCCGGATATAAGAACCGTCATGCGCCGCAAAGCGCGCTCGGGCGCGCATACGGACGCGGCGGCCTTTGAGGTTAAGGCAAGCCAGCGCCGCGCAAGCGTGTCGTCACCCGTGCTTACGGCCTTTACCGCCAGAAGGCCGGTTTCGTTGTTCCCGCCCGCGTACACCGTGTCCCCCGGCCCGGCCTTAACCGGCTCCGGCCCGCCGGGCGGATAGCCGACAAGGCTTTCGCCCTTGACGATAAGCGCGTCCGCCGGGATTACGTCCCCCGGGCGCACGATCACCGCGTCGCCGGGAATTACCCGTGAAGGAGGAAGGCTTACCTGCGCGCCGTCGCGGAAGACAAGCGCCCTGTCCGGCAGGGGGTCAAGCGACGCGAGAAGCCGCGCGCGCCTTCCGGCGAAAAATCGCGATGAAAACTCCCCCGCCGCGCGGAAAGCTATCGCGCTTGCAAGCGCGCCGCCGGACATGCCAAAAATATGCGCGGCGAAGGTCGCCGCGAGCATAAGCGCATGTTCGGGGCGCACAAGGCTCTTGGGATGTATAAGGTCAGCCGACGCGATGACCCAGCCCAAAACATGCGCGACCACACGCATGGGCGCGGGCGTAAGCGCGCCCAACACGAACATCGCGAGGGCAAAACCAAGCCGCGCCGCGACAAGCCACAGCGGCGGATCGAAAATCATATTCAGAATTCTTTTGCGGTTTGTGCCGGATGCCATAAATCAGCCTCACTTCAGTTGCCGCGTCTTAATCGGGTTTTTAGAGCGTCTTAATTATAAAGCAACTCGAACAGGGTTTCAAGCCTTTCTGCGCGGCCGGTAAGCCAAAGCCAGCCCCACAGCGCTTCAAGCGCGGTGGCGGCCTGGTACTGTTTTCGCGTGGCGGCGCGGGGTATATGTCCGACCCGGGTATTGCGGCCCCGCGCGTACACCGCCGCCTCTTCGTCGGTAAGGCTTCCGCGAAGTTTGTCCGCCGCCGCGCTCTGTGCGCCCGCGGACACAACGCGCACGCGCTTTAAGTGCATGGCGCGCGCCGTAGCCGTGCCGCTTTGGCAAAGCCGCGTACGCACCATAAGCTCGAACACAGCGTCGCCCACCTGGGCAAGCGCGAGTACGCTTAAAGCGTTTATCTCCGCCGCGCCCATTTTCGGAGAGAGAGGAGTTTGCATTCTGCCGCCCCCGTGGTATAATTATAAGGAAGAAGAGCGCCCCGCCCGAGCAGGGAGGGTAAACGGAGCGCAGACCGGGCAACCCAAGAAGCGCGAAGCGATTCTGGTTGGACGGGCGAAGCGCAGTTTAGCCGACCGCCCGCGAGGGCGAAGGGCGCTTGACAGAAAAGAAGAGCGCCCCGCCCGAGCAGGGAGGGTAAGACGCGAGAGCGTTGGCCAAACCAAGGCCGCGCTTGCGCGGACTGTTTGGACAGAGCGGAAGCGGCTTAGCCGACCGCCCGCGAGGGCGAAGGGCGCTTGACAGCGCCCCGCTAATGGCGGTCAAAACACCCGTCCGCCTTCGGCGTCCACCCTCTTTTCTAAAGAGGGTAAAGGAAAACGCGCAGCGCCCCCCCTCCCCCGCCGGGGGAGGTGCCGCCGAAGGCGGCGGAGAGGGTGTCCCCCGAAAGGAGAAGAACAAATGACGTTATCCGTGGTGGTACCCCTTTATAACGAGGAAGAGGTTATTCTGGAAAGCTATACGCGCCTTAAAGAGGTGCTTGAAGCGTCAAGGGAAAGCTATGAGCTTATCTTTGTCAACGACGGAAGCCGGGACAAAACGTGGGAACTGGCGCTTGGGCTTGCCGCGAAAGACCCGCAGTTAAAGCTTATCGGGTTTTCCCGCAATTTCGGGCATCAGACCGCCATCACCGCCGGGATGGATCTCGCGTCCGGGGACGCGGTGGTCGTGATAGACGCGGATCTGCAAGACCCGCCCGCCGTGATTTTAGAAATGGTCAAAAAATGGCGCGAGGGTTACGACGTGGTATACGGGCGGCGCGTGAAGCGCATGGGCGAAACACTTTTCAAAAAGGCCACGGCAAAGGCCTTTTACCGGGGAGTGAACGCCATGACGGACGTGGATATCCCGGTGGACGCGGGGGACTTCCGCCTTCTTGACCGCAAGGTGGTGGACGCGCTTAAATCCCTTCCCGAGCGCAACCGCTATGTCCGCGGGCTTGTAAGCTGGGTCGGGTTTAAACAGGCCGCGGTGGACTATGTACGCCAGGAGCGCTTTGCCGGGACGACCAAATACCCGCTTCGCAAAATGCTTAAACTCGCCGGGGACGCGGTGACAGGGTTTTCATACAAACCCCTTAAAATAAGCACCTATCTCGGTTCGGCGCTTGCGATACTTTGCTTTTTATTCCTTGTGTTCGTCGTTATCCAGCGCCTGTTCTTCCCGCAGACCATCATGCTTTCCGGCTGGGCGTCGCTTACCGCGATTGTTTTGTTCTTTAACGGCATAATGCTTATGATGCTTGGCATTATCGGCGAATATATCGGGCGCATCTACGACGAGGCCAAGGGAAGGCCGATGTATATCGTGGCGGAGAAGGTGAACTTTGACAATTGACAATTGACAATTTTGGTTCACCGCCAAAACACCCCGCAATTCGGACGGCGCGCCGAGGGCGTCGCGCTCAATTGCGCCCGGCGGGGTGATTATAGCAGGTTCTTACTGCGAATAATGTCGGGAAAGCGTGTGTAATCCCCGGCGCTCTCCGGCGGCGGGAGTGCCGGAAAGCGCCGGGGGAAGATATGCCTTGATATTAACCCTTTCTTGCAACGGCTCTTTTCGCGGCGGCGGCGACGTCTGCGGCGCTTAGGCCGAATTTGCCGCGCAGGTAGTCCTCGGGGCCAACCTCGCCGAAATGATCCTGAACGCCGACCGTTTCAAGCGGCACGGGGCGCGTCTTCATAAGATGCTCGGCACAGGCGCTTCCAAGCCCGCCGACGACATTGTGGTTTTCACAGGTGACTATCGCGCCGGTTTCCCCGGCGCATTTTTCAAGCGCTTCGCCGTCAACGGGCTTCCATGTGAACATATTGACCACGCGCGCGTCTATGTCAGCCTTGGCAAGCATATCCGCCGCTTCAAGCGCGACGGCGACCATAATGCCCGAGCATACAAGCGTGACGTCTTTGCCCTCGCGCAGCGTTGCCGCCTTGCCGATTTCAAAGGCCGCGCCCTCTTCAAACACGGCGACGGCGTTTTTGCGCAGAAGGCGTATGTAAACGGTGGCGTCAAGCGCCGCGATCTGCGGCATAAGGTTTTTAAGCTGTACCGTGTCCGTCGGTTCGACGAGTACGATTTCCGGTATGGCGCGAAGCACTGCCATATCCTCAAGCGGCATGTGCGTGCCGCCGTTGTACGCGGCGCAGACGCCGGGGTCTGTGCCGACGATCTTGACCGGCAGGCGGGCATAGGCGCAGGACATGAAAACTTGGTCGCACACCCGGCGCGTTGCGAATGTGCCGAAGCTGTGCGCGAACGGGATAAATCCCATCGAGGCAAGCCCCGCCGCCACGCCGACCATATTGGCCTCGGCCACGCCGCAGTTGATAAAGCGCTCGGGGAACGCCTTCTTAAAGGGCTTCATGCCCGAGGAACTCATTAAATCCGCGTCAAGCGCCACTATGCGCGCGTCTGCCCCGGCCATCTCCACAAGAGTGCCGCAAAACGTCTCGCGCAGCATGTGCGGCTCTTTCTCAAAGGTTTTTTTCAGCATATTCAAGCGCCTCCTTCATCTGCTCGGCGGTGAACGCGATGTGGTGGTTAAACTCCTGCCCCTCGGCAAATGTGCAGCCATAGCCCTTCTTTGTGTTGAGGACAATCATAGAGGGGCTTTCCTTATTCGCCTTCGCCTTTTCGACGGCGGCGGCGATTTCCTCGGTGTCGTGGCCGTTCACCGTCTGGGTGAAGAAGCCGAAGGCTGCGAACTTTTCGGCAAGGTCGGACGTGTCAAGCACGTCCTTGACGAAGCCGTCAAGCTGCTGGCCGTTGCGGTCGCAGAAGACGGTAAGGTTATCAAGTTTTCTGTGGCGGGCGAGCATAAGCCCCTCCCACACCTGACCCTCGTCGCACTCGCCGTCGCCGATTATAAGGTATGTTCTGGCGTCAAAGCCCGAAAGCTTCTGCCCCACGGCGATGCCGACGGCGGTGGAGACCCCCTGGCCAAGCGAGCCGGTGGTCATGTCGATGCCGGGCGTTTTAAGCCGGTCGCAGTGCGAGGGAAGCGTTGTGCCGGGCTGGTTAAGCGTCTTCAGAAGCGCCTTGTCGAAATACCCAAGCATGGCAAGCGCCGCGTACACCGCGGGCCCCGCGTGTCCCTTGGACACCACAAGGCGGTCGCGCCCAGGCCAGTCCGGGTTTTTCGGGTCAACGCGCATCGCGCCGCCGTACAGCACGGCAAGCGTCTCGACAACGCTCATCGCGCCGCCGACATGTCCGAACCCCCGCGCCTCGAACACGCGAAGGGTTTCCAGCCGGATCTCCTTTGCAAAAGCCTTCAGGTTCTGCATATGTCATCCTCCCCTGTTTTCAATTGACAATTGATAATGCACAATTGACAATTATTGCCTCGCGCTCTGCGCAAAGGTGTTTGGTCTTAGAGTAAACTTTAAGCAACGGATAATTGTCAATTGTCAATTGTCAATTGTTCATTGTCAATTATCAGTATTCCAGCTTTTCGTCGAAATAGGCGCGCAGGGCGTCGATGGGGACTCGCTGCTGCTTCATAGAGTCGCGTTCGCGCACGGTGACGGCATTGTCGTTAAGGGTGTCGAAATCGACCGTCACGCAGAAGGGCGTACCGATCTCGTCCTGCCGCCGATAGCGTTTACCGATCGAGCCGGACTCGTCATAGTCGGTCATAAAGCGCTTTGAAAGCCCCTTGAAAACGTCCTGCGCCGCGTCCGCGAGCTTCTTTGAAAGCGGCAGCACGGCGGCCTTGTACGGCGCAAGCGCGTGGTGAAGGCGCAGCACGGTGCGGCTGTCCGCCTTGCCCGTTTCGGGGTCGGTAAGGTCTTCCTCGTCAAAGGCGTCAACCAGAAAGGCAAGCGCCGCGCGGTCTGCCCCAAGGGACGGCTCGATGACAAAGGGGATGTACCTCTCGCCGCTTTCCTGGTCGAAATACTCCATATTCTCGCCCGAATGGGTCTGATGGGCGGTAAGGTCAAAGTCCGTGCGGCTCGCAACGCCCCAAAGCTCGCCCCAGCCGAAGGGGAACAGGAACTCGAAGTCCGTGGTGGCGTTTGAATAGTGGCTTAACTCTTCCTTGTCGTGGTCGCGCAGGCGCAAATTTTCGCTTTTCATGCCAAGGCCGAGCAGCCAGTCGCGGCAGAAGCCGCGCCAGTAGTCAAACCACGTAAGCTCGGTGCCGGGCCTGCAGAAAAACTCAAGCTCCATCTGCTCGAACTCGCGTATGCGGAAGATAAAGTTGCCGGGCGTTATCTCGTTGCGGAACGATTTGCCTATCTGCGCCACCCCGAAGGGTATCTTGCGCCGCGTGGTGCGCTGGATATTCTTGAACTGCACAAAAATGCCCTGCGCCGTTTCCGGGCGCAGATAGATGTCCGCGCCGCTGTCGTCGGTGACGCCCTGATGGGTCTTGAACATCATGTTGAACTTGCGTATGGGCGTGAAGTCCGACTTCCCGCAAGCGGGGCAGGGTACCTTTTCCTGGGCAATAAGCTCGCTCATGCGCTCGTTCGTCATGCCGGCGGGGTTAATACCCCGCGCTTCAAGAAGCTGGTCGGCGCGGTGGCGCATCTTACAGGATTTGCAGTCTATAAGCGGGTCGTTGAAGTTGACGACATGCCCCGATGCCTCCCACACGCGGGCGTTCATAAGGATCGCGCTGTCAAGCCCCACGTTGTACGGGCATTCCTGCACGAATTTTTTAAGCCACGCGCGTTTAAGGTTATTCTTGTACTCCACGCCAAGCGGCCCATAGTCCCAAGAGTTCGCAAGCCCCCCGTATATCTCGCTTCCGGGGTACACAAACCCCCTGCTTTTACAAAGGGCCACGATTTTGTCCATTGTCTTGTCCGTATTAGTCAACGCGCGGGCCTCCCCTGCCAGTTTTGCGGGTATTGTATCACAGGCGGGGAAGTTTGGCAAATAGAAATTAGGCAAAAGAAACCGTTTGAAAAAAGCGGCAGGAAGCACACGCCCGCCACTGCCCGCTTGTCCCAAGAGGATGCCGTCCATTCTTCGCCTGCGTACAGCGAAAACGCCCCCTCCCCGGCCAAAAACGCCGGGCGAGGGGGCTTAAAACTCCCGCCGTCTGCGGACGGGTGTTCCCCCACAGGGTTGTCACCCAAAAATAAGGTTTACAAGCTTGTTCTTCACCACTATGGCGCGTTTAAGCGTTTTCCCCGCGGCAAGCGGGGCAACGCGGGCGTCGGCAAGGGCGGCGACAACGTCGTCGGCGGCGCTGTCGCGCGGTACAGTGACCGTACCCCTTAGTTTGCCGCCAATCTGTATGGCAAGTTCGACCGGGTCGTCAATGGTCTTGGCCGGGTCGTACGCCGTCCCAGACATGCGCGGTCGTGACGCCGCCGGTGGTTTTGCTCCGGCGCATGCCTTTGCCGCCGCTGCCGTACGCAGTCGGCGGGTGTTTTGACCGCCCGGACACAAACAATTTCAAAAAAACGCCCCAGACCCCTTGAACAGTGCCGCCTGTCCCTGTATAATAGGTGTATTGCGCGCCGGGGGGACTGCCCCGAATCTAAAAAAGAGTAAGGAGTACCCGGATATGAGTGTAGGAATCAGAAACATAAGCATTGTGGGACACGGCGGCGACGGTAAAACCTCTCTTGCGGAAAGCATACTGTATTTGACTAAGGCGACAGACCGCCTTGGCAAGGTGGCGGACGGGAACACGGTCTGCGACTTTGACCCCGAGGAAATACGCAGGCAGATCTCGATTTCTGCCGCGCTTGTTCCGGTCGAGTACGGCGGATGCAAGCTTAACATTCTTGACACCCCGGGCTATTTCGACTTCGCGGGCGAGGTCGCCCAGGCGTTAAGCGTCTCCGACGCCGGGATTTTGGCGGTAACGGCCAAAAGCGGCGCGGACGTGGGCGCGGAAAAGGCGTGGAAGCGCCTTGCCGAGGGGAAGAAAAGCAAGTTTATCTATATATCAAAAATGGACGAGGAGAACGCCGATTTTAACCGCGCGCTTGAAAGTATGCGCGCGCAGTTCGGAAACTCGGTGCTGGCGTTCACCCTTCCCGTTATCGAGGGCGGCAAAATCGTGGGCGTCGCCGACGTGCCAAGCGGCAAGGCGTATAAGCCCGACGGCTTTAAAAGCGCGGAGATTCCCGTACCCGGCGATTTAAGCGGCCCGCTTGAAGAGGCGCTTAACGCGCTTAGAGAGGCCGTTGCCGAAACAAGCGAAGAGCTTATGGAGAAATTCTTCTCCGACGAACCCTTTACGAAAGAGGAGATGACCCAGGGTATCCGCGCGGGCGTTCTAAGCGGCGCGATATCCCCGGTGTACTGCGGCTCGGCCATAACGGGCGCGGGTACGCTGCCGCTGCTGGAGGGGCTTGTGGCATATGCCCCCGCGCCGGACGACGTTCCCGCGGTCGGGGACGTAAAATTCGACCCGAACGGCCCGGCGCTCGCGTTCGTGTTCAAGACCACCAGCGACCAGTACGGCAAATTCTCGTTCTTCAAGGTTATGCGCGGCAAAGTCGCGGCCGACATGCCGCTTGTGAACGCCCGCACCGGGCAAAACGAGAAAATCGGACATATCTACACCGTGCGCGGCAAAAAGAACACGGAAGTAAAGGAAATCGTCTGCGGCGACATCGGCGCGGTCAGCAAACTTGCCGACACCCGCACGGGCGACACGCTTTGCTCGGACAAGGCGGTTACGGCTATGCCCGCCATCGTCTTCCCCGCCCCGAACTTCGCGCTTGCCCTTTACCCCAAGGTCAAGGGCGGCGAGGAAAAGATCGCCTCCGGCCTTACGCGCATGGCCGAGGAGGACATGACCTTTACCGTAAAGAACGACGCGGAAATCCATCAGATGGTCGTCACCGGACAGGGCGACATACACATTGACGTGATGTGTTCGCGCCTTAAAAATAAATTCGGCGTAGAGGTAGAGACGGAAGCGCCGCGCGTGCCGTACCGCGAAAAGATACGCAAGAAAGTCACCGTCGAGGGCAAGCATAAAAAGCAGTCCGGCGGCCACGGGCAGTACGGACACGTCAAAATCGAGTTCGAGCCGGGCGAAACCGAAGACCTTGTGTTCGAGGAGAAAATCTTCGGCGGCTCGGTGCCGAAGAACTTCCACCCGGCGGTGGAGAAGGGGCTTCGCGACCGCATACAGCGCGGCGTGCTTGCCGGATTCCCCGTCGTGAACCTTAAAGCCACGCTTATAGACGGTTCCTACCATGACGTTGACTCATCGGAAATGGCCTTCAAGCTTGCCGCCGGCCTTGCCTATAAGGCCGGCCTGCCGCAGGCAAGCCCCGTCCTGCTTGAACCGGTGGGTTCTTTGAAGGTCTATATCCCGGACAGCTATATGGGCGACATAATCGGCGACCTTAACAAGCGCCGGGGCCGCGTTATGGGCATGAACCCCGGCGAGGACGGCGTACAAATCGTCGAGGCCGAGGTGCCGATGGCCGAAATGACGGGCTATGCCATAGATTTGCGCTCGATGACCCAGGGGCGCGGCGCGTTCGCCTTCGAGTTCGCCCGCTATGAAGATGCCCCCCCGATGGTTCAGGCAAAGGTTATCGAAGACCGCAAGGCGCAGATGCAGGAAGAGGAAGAATAGAAGATCAGAAGAGCGCCCCGCGCGAGCAGGGCGGGTAAACGGAGCGCAGCGCGGCCAAACCAAGGCCGCGCGCAGCGCGAACTGTTTGGACGGCCGGAGCGCAGTCTGCGGGAATCAAAACACCCGTCCGCGCTTTGCGCGGCCACCCTCTTTTCTAAAGAGGGTAAGGGAAACGAGCAAGGCCACTCCCGCCCTCTTTCGTAAAGAGGGTGCCGACCGCAGTCGGCGGGAGTTTTACCAAAACGGGTGGCGGAGGATTATACCCCGAACAGGTTTATACCCGGCGTACGCCGGGTATAATAATGCCGGGTGATTTTATGAAGGCGATATATGTCCCGGCGTTTATGCGGGAAATCAAAGCAAGCGGCGTCCCGTCGGAGATATGCGGGGACGAGAAGATCGTTATGCCGTATCATCTTGACATGGATACATACGAAGCCGAACGTACGGGCGAGCGCCCCGCCGCCCCTTCGCCAAGCCCGCTTGAAGCGCTTTCCTTCGCCGCCGACAGCGCGTTGGGCGCGTCCTTCCGGGTGGAAGAGCTGTTCGGGGCGCAGGACTTGCTTCTAAGGAAACTGGTGCGCGTTTGCGCGATAAAGAACACCCTTCTTGAATACCTTTACAACAAGCCGCTTATAGATCCGGGGGCGATGCTGGAACTGCTTCTGGCCTGGCGGGAACAGCTTAGACCGTATTACAAAAAACAGGTGATATAAATGCTTTCCTTCCGCCCGTTGGGGCTGTCCGACGCGGGACTGGTTCGCCTTGTCCGCGCGGGCGAGCGGCTTTGCGACTTTACGCCATGCGTCCTGCTTATGTGGCGCGACTACTTCCATACCGAAATCGCGCACGAGGACGGGCTTGCGTATCTGCGCCAGACCTTTTCGGGAATATGTACGGCATTCTGCTTCCCCAAGCGCGTAAGCGACGCCGGAAACCCCGAAGAAGGCATAAGGCGCATACTGGCGCACTGCGCCGAAACGGGCGAGCGCCCAGTCTTCTGCAATGTCGCCGCGGGCGAGCTTGAGTTTCTGCGCGCAAGGTTCGCCGTAATTCGCGAAAACGCGGCGCGGGACTGGTTTGATTACCTTTACGACGCCCCAAGCTTCGCCGGAATGGCGGGAAGGCGCTATGCGGGTCAGCGCAACCACATACATAAATTCGAGGCGGCCTTCCCGGATTGGCGGTACGAAGAGATCGGGGCGGCCAATTTCGCGGACTGCGCGGCCTTCTTGCGCGCGTTTTACTCGCGGCGCGAAAATGAGGAGGAGACTTCCGCCTTCTCCGGTATGCTTTACTATGAACAGGAAAAGCTTTTTGAAATTCTGGCGAATTACGGCGTCTATGGGCTGTCTGGCGGCATTCTTCGCGGCGGCGGCGGGCGCGTCCTGGCGCTGTCAATGGGCGGGGTGTTGGGCGACACGCTGTTCGTACATACCGAAAAGGCGGACATAGGCGCTCCGGGCGCATATCAGATGATAGCCCGCGAGTTCGCGCGGCGGCACACAGACGTAAGCTTTATAAACCGAGAGGAAGACATGGGCATCCCGGGTCTTCGCACCTCGAAACTAAGCTATCACCCGCTTCATCTGATTGAAAAGTATACGGTGGAGCTTGGGTAGGGGGGTTATGCTCGGCGCATAGCGTGTTATCCTCACCGCCAGACAAGCCATACAAGCACATACCCCGCCACGACGGCGGTAAGGGTGAACGGTACGCTTACCTTCATAAAAGTCCCCGCCTTCACCTCGTAACCGTCCTTGCGCAGTATGCCAAGCGCGGCAATGTTCGCCGAGGCGCCGATTGGCGTAAGGTTGCCGCCAAGGGTCGCGCCGGAAAGAAGCCCGAAGTACAGAAGGTACGGCGCAACGCCAAGCTGCGCGGCGATTCCCGCCACGACGGGCAGCATCGTCGCCACATAGGGGATATTGTCGATGACCGCGGACAGCAGCACCGAACTCCACACTATAAGCGTGTAAATAAGAAAGATGTTCCCGTTCCCGGCGGAGACAAAGAATTTGCTTATATCGTCCACAATCCCCGCCTCGGTAACGCCGCCCACCACGATAAAAAGACCGGCAAGCAGAAACAGGGTGAAGAAATCTATCTCTTTAAGGGCGGCGCGAGCCGTCCTTA
Organism: Oscillospiraceae bacterium; assembly: GCA_031271665.1. Classification (GTDB taxonomy): domain Bacteria; phylum Bacillota; class Clostridia; order Oscillospirales; family UBA929; genus WRLJ01. The sequence continues at coordinate 3,691 of JAISVI010000125.1, read as the reverse complement.
AACTTTTTGTCTTGATGATTTTCCGTACAAGGCCGATTATAAAAAGCCCCATGCAGATAAGCCCGTTGGTGACTTCCGGTTTGTACTCCGGGGGAATGAACGACGCGCCGATTAACAGCGCGATTACGCCCAAAAGCAAAAAGCTTGGGAAGTAATCGCTTACCGTCTCGCGCTCGTTAAGCGTAACGGGCTGTTTATATTTCCTGAACACTATAAGCAGGACAAGCGAGGCCAGAACAGCGCTTATCTGGACGATAAAGAAAAGACCCATTCTGCCCTGAAACACAAAGAAGTCCAGAAAGTCAAGCTTCGCCTGACCGCCAAGCAGGATGGATGTCGTATCGCCCACAAGCGTGGCCGCCCCCTGAAGGTTGGAGGCAAGCGCGATGGCGATAATACCGTGAACCGGCGAAATATTAAGCTTTTTTGAGATTGTAAGGGCAACCGGGGCGATGATAAGCACCGTTGCCACATTGTCCACAAACGCGGAGATAATCCCCGCGAGCATGGAAAGCGCGACTATCGCCCACTTTACGCTTGGGGTTTTGTCTATAATAATGTCGCCGATAAGCGCGGGCATCCTTGTTTCGATAAAAAGCGACACTATGCCCATTGTGCCGGCAATCATCAGAATGACGTTCCAGTCAACGGCGTAAAACACCTTCCCAATTGGAAGTATGCCGAGCGCGATAAACGCCAGGGCGGAACCGACGGCGATATGCGCCCGCTTTTTCGGGAAGGCGAGCAAAAGCGCGTAGGTAAGCGCGAAGAGTATCACCGCGGTAAGCTTAACGTCCAAGTTTTGTTACCTCCGTATTAAACAGAATCTCTCTTTTGTATAAGCGTCTCAAGCGCCCGGACGCATACGCGTATCGCCCGCGAGGGGTCGCGGCACTCGGCGTCGGGAAGCCCCTGCGCAGTACGGTCCTTGTTCCAAAGCACCGCGAAACACGCGCCCGCGCGCACCCCAAGCGCGGCTGCGGCGGTGAAAAGCGCGGCGCTTTCCATTTCGCTTGCAAGCACCCCAAGGCGCTTCCACGCCGCCCACTTATACAAAAGCTCTTCCGCCACAGGCATACGCGCGGGGCTGTGCTGGCCGTAAAAACTGTCCTTTGACTGGACGACGCCGATGTGGTGGTTTTCTGAAAGCTCCTCCGCCGCCAGCGCAAGCGCCCGCAGCACCTCGAAGTCCGGCACCGCCGGGTACTCTATGGGCGCGTACTCCCGGCTGGTCCCCTCGAAGCGCACCGCGCCGGACGCGAGGACTATGTCCCCGCCGCAGACTTTAAGGTCGATTCCGCCGCAGGTACCCACGCGTATAAAGGTGTCCGCGCCAAGCGCCGCAAGCTCTTCAAGCGCGATTGCCGCGCTTGGGCCGCCGATGCCCGTCGAGGTGACAAGCACCCTTTGACCGCCAAGAGTCCCGGCGTATGTCGTAAACTCGCGGTTCTCCGCCACGAACCGGGGACTTTCAAGATGCTCGGCGATAACCGCGCAGCGGCCCGGGTCGCCCGGCAGAATGACGTATTTCGCGCCCTGCGACGCGTCAAGGGCGATGTGATACTGCCTGTTCACGGTGCGCCGCCCCCCTTCTACACCCTGTACAAAATATCCCCATAGGTCGGGAAAGGCCAGTATTCGCGCGCCACAAGGGTTTCAAGGGCGTCGGCGCTGGCGCGGACGGCGCGCATGGCGGAAAGCACCCTGTCCCTGTAAAACTCCGCGCGCTGAAGGACGCCGAAGCCGGGGTTGGCGGCCTGCGCGGCTTCCGCCTCAAGCGACAAAGTGTTCTTATAAAGCGCGTCGCTGTGCGCCGACACGCGCGCGGCCAAATCGGTTTCCGCGGCGCACTCAAGACCGGGCAGCAGCTCTTTTTTCCTAAGCCCCGCGCTTGCAAGCCTTTCCGTATAGGCAAGCGCGGCGGGCAGAATCTCGCGCATGGACATCTCCGCCATTGTCTGCGCCTCGATACGCACAGTCTTGCAATAGCTTTCAAGAAGGATTTCATAGCGCGCGCAAACCTCTTCCCCGGTGAAAATCGCGTGCTTTTCAAAAAGGGCGACATTCTTCTCGGAGACAAACTCCGCAATCGCGTCCACCGAGGCGGGAAGGTTCATAAGGCCGCGCCGCGCGGCCTCTTCCGCCCACTCTTTAGAGTAGTTGTTGCCGTTGAAAATTATGCGCTTATGGGCGCGGATCGTATCGCGGATAACGTCGGATACGTCCTTCCCCGTCTCTAACTCGTCGGCGATTTGGCAAAGCGACTCGGCGGCGATGGTGTTAAGCACAAAGTTCGGCCCGGATACGGAAAGCGAGCTTCCAAGGCTTCTGAACTCAAACTTGTTTCCGGTGAAGGCGAAGGGCGAGGTGCGGTTGCGGTCGGTGCTGTCGCGCGCGAAGCGCACCATCGTATGCACCCCAAGCCCCACGGTGGTCTTTTCCCCGCCGCTGAAGTCGCGTCCCGCGTCAATGGCCTCCAGCACCGCGGTGATTTCGTCGCCCAGAAAGACGGAAACTATCGCGGGCGGCGCCTCGTCCGCGCCGAGGCGGCAGTCGTTGCCCGCGCTTGCCACGCTGCAGCGCAGCAAATCCTGATAGTCGTCCACGGCGGCAAGGACTGCGGACAAAAACACAAGGAAGCGCACGTTCTGACCGGGGTTCTCGCCCGGCTCCAGAAGGTTTTCGCCCCTATCCGTCTGAAGCGACCAGTTATTGTGCTTGCCGCTTCCGTTAACGCCCTCGAAGGGTTTTTCATGCAGCAGGCAGACAAGGCCGTGCCTGTCCGCGACGCGCTTCATCGTTTCCATGGTAAGCTGATTGTGGTCGGCGGCGATATTGGCGGTGGTGAATATGGGCGCAAGCTCGTGCTGAGAGGGGGCCGTCTCGTTATGCTCGGTCTTGGCAAGGATGCCAAGCTTCCACAGCTCGTCGTTAAGATCCTTCATAAAGGTGCGTACGCGCGGGCGTATCGCCCCGAAGTAATGGTCGTCCATCTCCTGCCCCTTAGGGGGTTTCGCGCCGAACAGGGTGCGCCCCGTAATTCTAAGGTCGCGCCGCGCGTTATAGTCGTCCTTGTCGATAAGGAAATACTCCTGCTCGGGTCCCACCGTGGCTATCACGCGCGTCTCCACGCCGCCGCCCAGAAGGCGCAGCACGCGCGAGGCCTGGGCGTTAAGGCGCTCCATAGATCGCAGAAGGGGGGTTTTTTTGTCAAGCGCGTGTCCGCCGTACGAACAGAATGCGGTGGGTATGCAAAGGGTAGAGTCCTTTATAAACGCGTAGGAGGTCGGATCCCACGAGGTATAGCCCCGCGCCTCGAACGTGGCGCGCAGACCGCCTGAGGGGAAGCTTGACGCGTCCGGCTCGCCCTGGATAAGCTCTTTGCCGGAAAACTCCATAATAACGCCGCCGCCCTCGGCCGGGGCGATAAAGCTGTCGTGCTTCTCGGCGGTCACGCCCGTCATGGGCTGGAACCAGTGGGTATAATGCGTCACGCCCTTCTCTATTGCCCAGTCCTTCATGGCGTTCGCCACAACGCCCGCGACCGCGCTTTCAAGGCTCTTGCCGTCCTCCATCGTCTTGCGCAGACGCCTGTAAACCTCGCGCGGCAGACGCTCCTGCATCACGCGGTTATTGAACACAAGACTTCCGAAACCCTCTAACGGATTCATGATGATTCCTCATTTCTTGA
>JAISVI010000092.1 GCA_031271665.1 Oscillospiraceae bacterium | reverse complement strand
GGAATTTTGCGCGAGGCCATGACGCTAAAAGCATTAAATCTGATAGTTTATTAAATGATTTGGAGAAGCGTATCAGTGCATTTAATGTTGAATTTAAGGACAACGAGGACGCGTCGCTTTTTGTTATAGTCGATAACGATACCAAAGATACCGAGGCGTTTCGTGTTCGGCTTAACGAGGTGTCCGTGAGAAGTTGTGTGTCTATTGACCATGTGTACTGCATCGCAGTTGAAGAAACGGAAGCATGGCTTCTTGGGGATATGGCGGCCATACAGTCGGCATATCCGCAGCATTATGACCGCATATTGTCAAAACACGCACAGTATACGCAGGATGAGATTCGCAAAGGAGGAACATGGGAATTTCTTGCGGAAATGCTTACAAAAAACGGGTTTAAACACTTTAAAAGAATCAATCCGACATCAGCGGACGTGGGCAGAGTAAAATCCGAATGGGCCGAAAGAATCGGTGCGCATTTGGATATAAGAGGTAATGTTTCGCCAAGTTTTCAATATTTTATTGGTGAACTTGATAAAAGGGCAGCAGTTTGAAATACTGCTTCGTATAAGGGGGCAAGCCGGTGGAACTGTGGTACAGCGAGCGGCATACGGACAACGTGAAACTGTCCATCCGCGTTAACAGACAGCTTCACTCCGAGGAAAGCGAGTTCCAGCGCATCGACGTGTTCGAGTCCCCGGAGTTCGGGCGCTTTTTAACGCTGGACGGCTATATGATGCTTACCGAGCACGACGAGTTCATATACCACGAGATGATAACGCATGTGCCGATGGCCGTGCACCCGGACGTACGCGACGTGCTTGTCATCGGCGCGGGCGACGGCGGCGTGCTGCGCGAGCTTACGCGCTACGGCGGCGTACAAAGCGTGGACGTGGCGGAAATCGACGAGCGCGTTGTAGAGGTTTGCAAGCAATTCCTGCCCAAGACCGCCATAGGCTTCACAGACAAGCGCGTGCGGCTGTTCTACGAGGACGGGGTAAGATTCGTGCGCGGGTGCGTGGATAAGTACGACCTTATCATCGTGGACTCCACCGACCCGTTCGGGCCGGGCGAGGGGCTTTTCACCAAGGAGTTTTACGGAAGCTGTTTCAAGGCGCTGCGGGAAGACGGCATCATGGTCAATCAGCATGAAAGCCCCTTTTATCCCGGCGACGCGACCGCCATGAAACGCGCCCATAAGCGCATTGTCGAGTCGTTTTCGATAAGCTATGTCTATCAGGCGCATATACCCACCTATCCGTCGGGACACTGGCTTTTTGGTTTCGCGTCGAAGAAATACCACCCGATTAAAGATCAGAAGGCCGCGCAGTGGAAATCTCTTGGCATTGAAACGCGCTATTACAACACAAATCTGCATAAAGGCGCGTTTTATCTGCCCAACTATGTGGAGAAGCTTTTAAAAGATGTTGAACAGGAACATTGAAACATTTATAGCCTGCGACAGCGAGTATGGCGGCGCGAAGGCGGCGCTGTTCGGCGCGCCGTTCGACGGCACGGTTTCGTACAGACCCGGTGCGCGCTTCGGCCCAAAGGCCATGCGGGGCGAATCCTTCGGGATAGAGACGTACTCGCCGTACCAGCGCCGCGACCTGCTTGACCTTGCCGTGTTTGACTGCGGGGACTTAGAGCTTCCTTTCGGAAGCGCGGAAAGCGCCCTTAAACTTATAGAGGATCGGACTGCCCGGCTGCTTGACGACGGGAAGCTGCCCGTGATGCTTGGCGGCGAGCATCTTGTTACGCTTGGCGCGTTCCGGGCGGTGTACGCGAAGTGCCCCGGCGCACGCGTGCTACATTTCGACGCCCACGCGGATTTGCGCGATGACTATCTTGGCGACGCGCTGTCTCACGCGGCGGTGATGCGCCGCGTATGGGAACTTACCGGGGACGGCGGGATATATCAGTTCGGGATAAGAAGCGGGGAAAGGGCGGAGTTTGACTTCGCCGCCGCACACACTAATATGACCATGTTCGGCTTTGACGGCCTTGAACGCGCGGCTTGGGAGCTCGCGGGGACGCCCGTTTATTTCACACTTGACCTTGATATACTCGACCCGTCGGTTCTGCCCGGCACGGGTACGCCGGAGCCGGGCGGCGTAAGCTTCCGGGAACTGCTTGACGCGGTGCTTATGCTGAAAGGGCTTAACGTAGTCGGCCTTGACATATGCGAGCTTTCGCCCCACTATGACCAAAGCGGCGCGTCAACGGCCGCCGCGTGTAAGATTTTAAGGGAACTGCTGCTTGTCATGCTGTAGACAGAAAGGACGTGCCTTTTATGGGAAAAGCGCTTATCATCGGCTGCGGGGGCGTGGGAAGCGTCACCGCGCATAAATGCTGTCAAAACAGCGACGTTTTCGGGGAAATCATGATTGCAAGCCGCACCAAGGCAAAGTGCGACGCGCTTAGGGACAAGCTTGCGGGGGGCAGGACAAAGGTAAGCTCGGCCAAGGTTGACGCGGACAATGTCCGCGAGCTTGCCGCGCTTATAAACGAGTTTAAGCCCGACGCAGTTATAAACCTTGCCCTTCCGTATCAGGATTTAAGCGTTATGGAGGCTTGTCTTGAAACAAAGACGCACTATATCGACACGGCGAATTACGAGCCGCCGGATAACGCCAAGTTCGAGTATAAGTGGCAGTGGGACTATCGCGAACGCTTTGAAAAGGCGGGTATCACGGCGCTTCTTGGCTGCGGGTTCGACCCCGGCGTAACGGGCGTGTTCTCGGCCTACGCGCAAAAACACTATTTTGACGAGATACACGAGATAGATATATTGGACGCAAACGCCGGCGACCACGGCTATCCCTTCGCGACGAATTTCAACCCCGAAATCAATATCCGCGAAGTCACCGCCGACGGAAGCTTTTGGGAGAACGGGCGCTGGGTGCATACAAGGCCGATGGAGATAAAGCGCGTGTACGATTTCCCCCAAATCGGCCCGCGCGACATGTATCTGCTGCACCACGAGGAGCTTGAAAGCCTTGCCCTTAACATTAAAGGCATAAGGCGCATACGCTTCTTTATGACCTTCGGGCAAAGCTATCTTACGCATCTGAAATGCCTTGAAAACGTGGGCATGACCTCGATAGAGCCGATAGAGTTCAACGGCGCGCAAATCGTCCCGTTGCAGTTTTTGAAGGCGGTGCTTCCCGACCCGGCCTCGCTTGGGCCGCGCACGGTGGGCAAGACAAATATCGGCTGTATTTTCAAGGGCGTAAAGGACGGCAAGGAGAAGACCTATTACGTCTATAACGTCTGCGACCATCAGCAGTGCTACCGCGAGGTCGGCTCGCAGGCCATATCCTACACGACAGGCGTACCCGCAATGATAGGCGCGATGCTTGTAATGAACGGCGCGTGGCGCAAGCCGGGCGTCTTCAACGTCGAGGAGTTTGACCCCGACCCCTTTATGGACGCGCTTAATAACTGGGGACTTCCGTGGACAGAGGATTTTTCGCCTGCCCTTGTCGACTGATATTTTTTCTTTTGCAGAAAAGAAAAAATATCCAAAAAGAAAAGATTATTTTTGCGGTGATGCTTATTTTTAACCTAACTTCCCTGCCAACGCCGTGCTATGTCACGGACGAGCGGCTTCTTCTTCGCAACTTGAAAATTCTGCGCGCCGTCGCGGACGAGGCGGGCTGTAAAATCCTTCTGGCGCAGAAGGCGTTCTCTATGTTCTCGCTTTACCCGCTTATCGGGCGCTGGCTTGACGGCACGGCGGCAAGCGGGCTTTTCGAGGCGCGCCTCGGACGCGAGGAGATGGGCGGGGAGACGCACGTCTTCTCCGCCGCCTACAGGCCGGAGGAGATGGCCGAGCTTGTAAGGATATGCGGCCATATCGTGTTCAACTCTTTCAACCAATGGGAAACCTACCGCGAAACTGCCTTGGGTGCGGGCGCGAAATGCGGCATACGCGTAAACCCGCAGCGCTCTACACAAGAAAGCGCCATTTACGACCCCTGCGCCCCCGGCTCTCGCCTTGGAGTAACCGCGCGGGAGTTCCGCCCCGCCGCCGCCGAGGGTCTTACGGGTCTTCATTTCCACACGCTTTGCGAGCAGAACTCCGACGCCTTGGAGACTACGCTTGAAGCCTTCGAGGAAAGGTTCGGTTTCTTCCTGCCGCGCGTAAGCTGGGTGAATTTCGGCGGCGGGCATCATATAACGCGCGGCGATTACGACACGGAAAGGCTTATAAGCCTGATCCGCCGCTTCCGCGAAAGATACGGCGCGCAGGTCTATCTCGAACCGGGCGAGGCCGTCGCCTTGAACGCGGGCTTTTTGGTCACGCGGGTGCTTGACGTTGTGCGCAACGAAACAGACATCGCCATTCTGGACGCTTCCGCCGCCTGTCACATGCCCGACGTGCTTGAAATGCCCTACCGCCCGCGCGTGTCGCCACCGGACGGCGCTTTCGCCGGCAACCCCGGGGAGTATGCGCACACCTTCCGCCTTGCAGGGCCGACCTGCCTTGCCGGGGACATCATCGGGGACTACTCGTTCCCCTCGCCGCTTAAAGCCGGGGACACTTTAATTTTCCACGACATGGCGATATATACGATGGTCAAGAACAACACCTTCAACGGTATGCCCCTGCCCGCCATTGCCGTCGCGCGCGAGGACGGCGGGTTACAGGTTGTGAAGACCTTCGGGTACGGGGATTTTAAGGCGCGTCTGTCGTAGCGGGCGTGGGCGAAGAGCAAAGGATGTTGATATGCATGACGC
>JAISVI010000090.1 GCA_031271665.1 Oscillospiraceae bacterium | reverse complement strand
AACAAAAATTCCCGCGTCTTTGCAAGACACGAGAACGCACAAAACCCCCGATAAGAACCGGAAGAACGCGCATCCTCGGCGGGACTTACGGCAATGCCGCCCGCTGTCTACGAACGCTTTGACCATTCTAACCTGTCACGGCAGGACTGTCAATGGGAAATTATAGCAAGCGAAGCTCGTCCGCCTTTTTAAGGTCTTCTGCGGCTTTGTCATGCTCACCAATGGCGCTGTAGGCTTCAGCACGGCCACGGTAGACCTTTTCTTCTTTGTACCCTAATTCTATGGCCTTGGTGTAATCCGCGATAGCGGTGTCGTATTTGTCTGATTTGCGGTAAGCAAGGCCGCGATTGTTATATGCTTTGGCATCATCAGACCTTAATTCAATGACCTTGTTGAAATCTTCAATGGCAAGGTCGTATTTGCCCAAGCTATTATAAGCAACGCCGCGATTGTTATATGCGTCGGCATAATCAGTGTCTAATTCAATGGCCTTGCTGTAATCCGCGATAGCGATGTCGTATTTGTCTGATTTGCGGTAAGCATTGCCGCGATTGTAATATGCTTTGGCATCACCAGACCTTAATTCAATGACCTTGTTGAAATCTTCAATGGCAAGGTCGTATTTGCCCAAGCTATTATAAGCAACGCCGCGATTGTTGTATGCGTAGGCATTATCAGGCTTTAACTCAATGGCCTTGTTGAAATCCTCAATGGCAAGGTCGTATTTGCCTAAGCTATTATAAGCAGCGCCGCGATTGTTATACGCGTAGGCATAATCAGGCTTTAACTCAATCGCCTTGCTGTAATCCTCAATGGCAAGGTTGTGTTCGCCTTCAGAAGAATAAAAATATCCGCGTGAAAAATAGGCGTACGCGTCATTCGGATTCTCTTTGATGCGCTCATCCAGTGCCGCTTTGTCTGAATCCGCTTCCTTTTTAAGGATATTTTCAACAGCTTCGTCTTCCGTCATAAGCTGTTTGCGGCGGTCAACATAGCTTGTCGTAAGCGTCTGCGCGCGTTCGGTCATTCGCTCCTTTATGTCTTTATCCGGGGAGGTATAATCAAATTTATTGCCAATCAGACACATGATTGAATCGAACCCGTCAATTTCGATAAAAAAGCCATTCTTTTTACAGACCAATTCTTGAATCTCTGTTGAGGGTTCATATCCTTTAAGGTAACACCAGTAAAGCCCCCTAAGCGCGGTCGCGGGCATTTTTAAGTAGTCCATAAGCGAATGGTCGCCGCCCGCATAGCCGATAACGACAGGAGTATAGATGCCAAACGCCTTGTTAAGCGCGTTATCCCAACCGTCTTGAAGTGCGCCGGTATCTTTCGCGCTGCTGAACGGGCGCAGGAAATGATCCCGATGCAGTTTCGCGATAATCGGTGCCGAAAGACTGAAATCAAGATAAGAGATAAGTGATTCATGCCCGATTACAAGGGGACGCCCCGCTGTACAGGCCATAAGCGCGTCCTCGGCGAGATTGTCGAAATTTGTCGTTATAACGAGATTATGCTTGCCTTGTGAAAGCAGCATAGCCAGCGGATAATACCCGTAACTGGGCATAACGTCTTTTAAACATTTTTGTATGAAATGATAGCCATTTTGGGGTTCGCCCTTCCAGCGGAAGTCATATATATCAAAGTAGTGTTCGCTTTTGGCTTTGGAGAGGTCGTCAAGTTTCAATTTACCCTTTAAGTCGCCGACATTTTCTTTCCCGAAAACGTCTTGATTATCCTCTATGTACCGCCCCCATTTCCGCGCCATCTCAATGCCCGTGTCAATGCCGGACTCCTTTGACGCCCCGGCGCCAAGCACAAAGCAAAAGCGCTCGCCATTAAGGGAGCTGTCTTTTAAAACTTGCGCCAGCCTTTTTGAGTTAAGCACGCGATCCTTGCATTCCTCGATCATCAAGATTACCTCCGCAGCCATGTGGAAATTCCGCCGTGCGGTTGGCATACCGCTAGGACAGGTATTCCTCCAAACAAAGGCCGTTTTCCGATATCTCCTTCGCGGCGGTAACGCCGACATATCTGAAGTGCCACGGTTCAAAGACAATCCCGGTCAAATGCTCTTTCCCGGCGGGGTATCTGAGTATAAACCCGTACTCGGCACAGTGTTTAAGAAGCCACTTTACCTCCGGGGTTTCCGCCTGCCTTTCGGTAAGGCGCTGGTATTCAAGCGACACGATATCGGCGGCAAGCCCAAGGTGATGCTCGCTTGTGCCGGGATACGCAACGGACTGCATTGTCTTTTCCACGGCCTCGGCGCGGCTTAGACCTTCGTCCATATTCTTTGTAACTTCACCTTCGAAAAGGGCGGTCTGCTTTTCAAGGGTTCTGTACGCCGAGCAGACGACCGGGGACAACCCCTGCTTTGTCATCTCGTCAAGCATGGCATTAAGCGCGCCTATCGCCCGCGAATCGAATTTAAGGCCGTTTGGCAGTTCCTCTAACGACGGCGGAGCGTCATCTTCGCTGAAAGGGGTTTCCCTGTTTACAAGCGTAAGCATCCATCCGTCCCGTTCTCCGCCGGACGGTTTCAGGTTGCCAAGGGGCGGCGGCGGTATGGGCGGCAGCGTGGGCGGCAAGCCGTACTGAGAATCCTGCGGGGACTGCGTGGGAGAAACGGAAGGCGGGTCGGAGGGAGGGTCGGTATGTGCCGGGGGGGATACGGAGGGGGATATGTACGGAAACGCGCTTTGCGTTTCTCCGGGCTGACTGCCCGGAGGAGGGGTTTCGGTCGGAGCGGCGCTTTTGAACGCGGTTGTCGTGTAGACTACCGCCACGCACATCACGCCGATAAAGCCAAGCAGAAATACAATGCCGGCAATGCCCGATTTGCCCTTCCCCGGTTTTTTCTTTCTGGCGTCCATATGTACAATCACTTTCTTATAGTTAGGTATCTTGCGATGGGTACAGGCAATATTATAGCACTGTATGCGAAAAAAGCAAGAAAAGCGCGAAAAGCCCCGAAATCCCACGGGATTTCGGGGCTTGAAACTGACGGTAAATTCGTAATTCAGACGGCGCGCGGGGGGCAGTCACGGGCGACCGAGGACGGTCGCAACCTATAAACCCTCTCCGTCGCGCTGCGCGCGCCACCTCCCCCGATGGGGGAGGCAAGGGACTTACTGCCCGGAGGCAAGCCTTTCCGCCTCCAGACGCCGGTCTTTGTTTGTCTTGCTGATAAGTCCCCAAACGCCGATCAGACCGCCGACACAGAACAGGAAAGGAACAATCATATCGGCAAATAAGTCCCCGCGCAGTTCTTCGCTGAACATAAGGTCAAAGATATATCCGAACGCGGAATCACCTTCCGCCGCCAGTTCTTCCTGGAAACCGGGATATGCCTCGGAAAGAGCCTGATACACTGCGGTGTACTCATAAGAAAGGACAAGGACAAATGTGCTTAAAAGCGAAATAATACTTATGATAATGGGCACCGCCGCGTTCATAACGCCCTTAAACAGCTTATATCCGAAGTAGGAAGCCACCGGGATCAACAGGAAAAGCCACCCGGAAATCATATCTAAAAAGTGCGCCGTGATAAACGACGGGATACAGCCAACAAGACCGCCCAATATTGCGCCGACTACGCCGAGAAGGATGCTGCCGTGCTGTTGGTTATGCTCTATCTCGGCAAGTATTTTCTCGGACTGCTGACCCTTACAGCGGGTGTGGGCGGGGCAGTACACGTCGCCGTTTCGGGTTCTGTCGTCACATTCGCCCTCGCCGCAATAGCAGCAGGTGTCCACAGGAAGCACCCCAAGGCGGGGCAGCTCGGCAAGCAGTATCTGCGTGGCAGCGTCAAGTTTCTGGCTCATCGCCTTGCGCGGGAACGTGGGGATTGCAACGCGCAGAATACCCTTGTTGCAACCGACCGCGCCGGTTTTTTTAAGCGCCTTTTTAAGTTCGGCTTGGACTTCCTTATTCCAGGTGTCCTGCTTAACAGCCGCCGCAACGCAGATGTTGTTGCTGTCCGGGCAGTAATAAGTGCATATGTAGCCGCCCGCAAGCATCAAAGCCGAACTGCCGTCGCACTCAAGCCCCTTTTCCCGCGCCCATTCAGTTACGATCTTGTTTCCCATTCCTTAAACCACTCCCTGTACGGCGTAAACCGCCGTTTAATACGAGAGCAGTCTACCACGGACGCGGGGAAAAGTCAAGTATTCCCCATGAAGTCAATTAACGCCTTCTGCGCCGCTTTATTGCTTGCGCACAAGCTTCACCGCGCATTCCACATGCGCGGTTCTTGGAAAAAAATCCGCCACGGTAAGACTTTCTGCGGCATAGCCGCCCGCGCAGAGCAGTTTAAGGTCGCGCGCAAGGGTCGCGGGGTCGCAGGAGAGATAGACGATGCGCGCCGGACGGATACGCAAAAGCGCCGCCGCCGTCTCGGGGCTGACGCCCTTTCGCGGGGGGTCAAGCAGTATGACGTCCGGCGGGTTCGCTTCAAAGTGCGCCGCCGCCTCGCCCGCGTCGCCAAGGATAAACCCGGCGTTTTCAATGGAGTTGCGCGCGGCGTTTTCACGCGCGTCACTTACCGCCTCGGGGACTATCTCCGCGCCGAAGACCTTCGCGCCCGGCCGCGCGCGGGCGGCCATAAGCGTCATGGTACCCGCGCCGCAGTAAAGGTCAAGCAGGCTTTCGTACTCCCCGGCGTACTCAAGTACCCGCGCGTACATGCGCCCGGCCTGACGCTTATTGATCTGGTAAAAACTTTGAACAGACAGGCGGAATTCAAGGCCGCACAGCTCGTCCCGTACGTATTCGCTTCCCCACAGAAGCGATTGCCTGCCGCCAAGAATCACGTTGTCCTGCCCGGCGTGCTCTTGCCAGACCGCGCCGCACAGCCCCGGAACATCCCGGCGCAGCATTTCGGCAAGCCTTGCGGCGGATTTATCGGGCGCGTACGCGGACACAAGGCATACAAGGATGCCGCCGTCCCCGCCGCGCGTAACGATATGGCGAAGGCTTCTGCCCGTTTGTGTCATCCATTCGCGGACGGTTTTTGCGCAGGCGTTGGCTTCGGCGCTTTGCAGGCGGCATGTTTCGACGGGGACTATATCGTGCGTGCGCTCTCTGTAAAAGCCCGTGACCGGGACGCCCCCGGCGTCTCTGCCCACGGGGAAGGACGCCTTGTTGCGGTATCCGTCAAGCTCCGGCGCGGCGAAAACGTCCTGCGCGGCAAGCGAAATGCCGCCGATACGCGCAAGAGTCTCCTCGGCGCGCTGTTTTTTGGCGCGCAGCTCTTCCCCGTACGATATGTGGCGGAACTGACAGCCGCCGCACCGCGGAAAGGCCGGGCAGTCCGGCGTCACGCGGTGCGGCGAAGGTGTTTCAATGCGCTCTATGCGCCCGTACGCGACGTTTGCGCTCACTTTGGTCGCGCGAACAAGGCATGTGTCGCCGCGCGCGCCGCCGGGGATAAACACCGCGCGCCCGCCAATCCTCGCAACGCCCATGCCCTCGCTTGTATACCCGGTGATTTCGCAGACACGGACGTCGTTCTTATTAAGCGGCTTTACGGAAGCGTCCATATGTTTTCGATGCTTTCCCAAGGAATGTCAACGCGGATCGTGCCGATAACGTACGGGGCTATGACGGATTCGGAATAGAACAGGCTAAGTCCCCCCGGCGTCATAACGAACGCGTCAAAGGGGAACACCTCTTCGTTTTCGACATATTCTTCCCATCCCACATAGAAATCGCCGGATTTTGCCGCAAGCTGGGTTTTAATTTCATCAATAAGCACAGGAAGATAGACGGCGCGCTCTGCCTTGAAGAAGTCGTCAAGCGTAAGCAGCTTGCCGTCGGACAGACGGAAATTGTCGCAGAAGGTGCGCGTCTCGCCGTGCGCGCCGCCCTGGTCTTCCATAGAGGCATGGCGCACGCTTATAAACCCGCCGCTGTTGCACTCGACGAGATAGCTCTGCGTTATATCATAGGGCCGCGCCGAAGCGCTTCCCCGGTCGGCCTTCGCCTGCTCGGCAAGAACGTCCGCCCGGGCGATAAAATTCATTTTAAGCGTCGCGTAGTAGTCCGTGACGGTCTGCGGCGCGCCGGTCAGCGCGGGTACGCTTACAGACGCGAACTGATAGGTTCCGGCATCGTCGGCATAGGTCTGCGACCACACGTCGGGAGTTACCCGCACGTCGTTCTGCGCCCATTCCTTAACGGCGTCCTGTGACGGCGTGGGGGTAATCGCGGGTACGGTCTGCGTCACGTCCGGCGTTTCCGAGGGCGGGGGCGGCGGCGGTGGCGCGGTCCCGCTTGGCGTAACCGGCGGCGGATAAGATACGGGGTCTTCTGTCGCGGGCGGGGAGCTTTGCGAACACGCGCCCAAGACAGCCAGACAAAGCATCAGTGCAGCCAAAGCAATGGCGGGGGAGCTAAATCTTTTCAAAACGCGGTCTCCTTTCCTGATACGCGGCCACAAAACGGAATCCGGCCTGCTTCAGCATCTCATAACCTTCGCGGATGCCGCGCCCGGCACTCTTCGCGCCGTGCGCGTCAGAACCGACAGTCACAATCTCTCCGCCCGCCCCGCGGTAAAGTTTCAGAAGCGGCAAATCCGGCATGGCAAGGGCGTTCTTGCGGAACAGCCCCGAAACGTTAAGCTCTATGCCGCGCCCGCTTTCGATAAGCTTGTCAAAGACGGCGCGGACTTTCTCCGTATGGCTTATAAAGCTTATCTTGCCCGCAAGTTCGGGATTCGCGGACATATAGCGAAGCGGATAAGTAAGATGCCCCAAAACGTCGAATCCGCCGAAAGAGCAAAGCTCGGAAAGTTCGTCAAGATACGTGTCGATCAGCGCGTGGCAGTCGGCCGCGCTTGGGTATTCAAGGCAGTAGAAGTCCCGGCTGTCTTTAAGCGCGTGGTAAGATCCGATTATAAAGTCAAACGGATAGTCCCCGGCAATCCGGCGCGCTGTTTCGGGGTTGTGCGTACCCTCGCCCAGTTCAAGGCCGTATACAAGGCGTATGCCGTCAAGCTTTTCCTGCGCGTCCCTTACCGCCCTGAAATACCCGTCCCCGTCAAGCGGCGGAAACCCCTCGCCCCCGGGCGGGATAATGTCGCAGTGGTCGGTAATCGCAACCTCTTCCATCCCCGCGCCACGCGCCGCCCGCGCGATTTCAAGCACGCTGTCCCTTCCGTCCGGAGAAAACAAACTGTGCGTATGATAGTCCCCCAAAAACACAAAACCACCAAATTTTCATCGTTTATTGTTCGCTGTAAATTGTCAATTGTCAATTGTTCATTGTCAATTGCCTACACAGGCCAGCCCGGTATCCATTTAAGGAAGTCCGACACATAGGTGTAGGAAACGGGATACCCGGCAAGCACCGGATAGAACATGGCAAAAAGCGCGACGGCCACGGCCGTGAAGGCGACGGTCATCCTGAAGCCCGTCTTCACCGGCGCGCCGATATGGGCGGCGCTTTCCGCGTCGCGGTCAAGCCATGTGCTGAACATAAAGCAAAGCGCAAGCACGATAAAGATAAGCGACGGGAAGTAGTGATAGGCATAGGTCGTGCGGTCAATCGTAAACCACGGCGCAAGCTGGCTGAAATATCCGATCAGTATGAAAAGCGTGATAAGCTTCCCCCGGAACACAAGCATAAGCGCAAGCGCAACAAGCGCCGCCAGACCCGCCCAAACCACGACAGGGTTATTAAAGGTGGACACCGACACGCGCAAGTACGTCGAGGCGAGAAGAACCGCGTCGCCCTTTTCGACCCTGTCGCCCACATTCGCGGCATAGCCGCGAAGGCGCATTTCCTTCGAGCCGACAAACTCGGCTGTCTTGCCGTCGTCTGTCTGTATTGTCACCCATGTTTCGCCGCGCCGCAGGGTCGCGCCCGACACAAACTCTGTAACAACGCCGCTTGCCGGGGCCTTTATTGTCTCCTCGCGGTCGCTTGCGTAGTCCCCGGCGAAATAATACACCGGCTTTTTATCCACAAGCCACTCGTACCAGCGCGAGGCGTATGGGTGCTGTTTCCCGGTAAGCAAAAGAAGCGTCTCGCCCTTCTTGACCGTTTTGCCTTCGCCCTTCAAAACGCGCTGTATGCTTGACTCTTTTTCTGCGGTGACGTTGATTGTCTGACCGTCCGCGCCGGTCATAACCAAAACCACGTCGCCGGCCTTAATATCCTCGCGCGGCTTCTTCAGTATCTGCGTAACCTTGCCGTCCGCGGGGGCGATAAGCTCCGAGCGGTCAAGAACCGAGTCGCTGTGATAGTTAAACATTGTCTTCTGATTGCTCCACGCGGCATCCAATACGCCGTCGAAAGTGACGGTTTCGTTCATGTCATAGGGGATATAGCTTGCAAGATACGTGCCGCACGGAATAACGACAAAGAATAACACCGACGACGCGATTGTGGCGGCGAAGAACCCCCAGAAGCGCGAAAGGTCAATCTTCTCGCGCAGATAGAACTTTCTGCGGCGTATAAACGCCCAGACGTAAAGCGCAATAAGCCCGAACCCGGCGTAGATGCTTGTCCATTTGCTTGCCGCGCCAAGCCCGAACGCGATGCCGCACAGCGCGAGATTCGGAAGGGCGCGGAAAAAGCGCGTCTCTTTCTCGGATACAAGCCAGCGGTACATAAAGAAGTACATAAGGATAATATAGAACTCGGCGTACACGTCAATCGTCGAAATGCGCGTTTGCACGAAGTGCATGAAGTCGAAGGCGAAGATAAGCGTGCCGCAGACGCTTACAACGGTTTTGCCGAACATGTTCTGGATAAGCACGAATAAAAACGGAAGCATAAGCACCCCGAACAGCGTTGGCATAAAGCGCCAGCCGAACGGGGTCATCCCAAACATCTTAATTCCGACCATCGTTGTAAGCTTGCCAAGGGGCGGGTGCGTGTTTTCATAGGGGTACAGCCCCTTGGTAAACTCATAGGCCGTATAGGCGTGATAAATTTCGTCAAAATGTGTCCCGTTTAGGACTGTGCGGCGCAGGGGGGCCGAGCTTTGCTCGTCGAACAGCGCCGCCGCGTCCGGCCGCGAAACCGTTATGCGCGAGGGGTCAACAGGCGCGTCGTTTTCGTCGCGCAGCACAATCTCGCCGATGTCAAGCCCCGTGCCGTCCGTCATAAAGCGCAATGCCTTGACGGGCATTCCATAGCTTTTCAAATCAGCCTCGTGCCAGCGGAATGTGCCGGAGGTGTCGCGGCTTAAATCGGCCTGCTTGTCCCAAGTCTCGCCGTCGGCGGACAGCTCGAAACGCAGAACCTTGCCGGCATGGTTATTTACGTTAAGCCCGTTATAGTATTGAAGACGCGAAAGTGTCACGCCCTCGTCAAGCGTAAACTCAAGCGCGCTTCCGTCATGCTCGTACCTGTAAAACGTGGTCGGGGTGTTTGTGTCGCCCAAATAAAAGAAGGCGATAAGGGCGTAGATTACGGTAATCCCCGCCATCCAGACCCAGTCGCGCCTTCCCATAGGGTGCTTTTCAAAATCCGCCGTCTTCCCGCGCCGCAGGGCGAAGCCCACCCATTCCATCGAGCCTTTCGCGGGTCGCTGTGAATACAGATACATAACAAAGAAAATCGCGATAAACGCAATAAACGGCACGGGTACAAGCCGGGGAATCAATCCCGTTAGGAAACCGCCCATTCGGAGACACCCTCCTTTGTCCAAAGCGTCGCTTTGACCCGCATATTATAGCATTGTGTGTATCGGCAAGTCAAGGAAAAAGCGCGCGCGGTTGTCATGCAGGGTTATTTTACTCTGACAAGGCATAATATATTGAAAATCCCGATTTGCGGCTTGACAGTTTAATAATAGAAAAGTATAATTGAGGGGCGTTCAATTCGCGCCATAAAAGCCGCCGGTTTACATAAGCGGCACAAAAAGGAGTGTGGGAATGATGAAGAACCTTAAAGTCTCCGCGAAGCTTCTAGTAAGTTTTGGGCTTGTACTGGTGCTTACATTGGCCGTCGGCGTGGTGGGCATAGTCGGAATCACCCAGATGAGCGGCGCAGCCCAAGACACCTATGAGAACAGGTCACGTCCCTTGGGTGACCTTACCACCTCGATTGAGTACTTCCAGCGCATACGCGTACAGACGCTTACCGCCATTATCTACAGCGGCGACGCCGCACACCTTGCGACGGTCGAACGCGACCTGCTCGAGCGGATTGAACACTTTGAATCCTCTATGGACGTCTATGCCCCCACCATCGCCACGCAAGAGGGCAAGGACGTCGCCGCGGTAATCGTCCAGCAGCAGGACAACATCTTCAGACCCGGCGTCATTAAGGTGCTTGAAGACGCGAAACAGGGTATGCCAACCGAGCAGCTTATGGAAGAATTCGCCGTCGCTTCGGCCTCTGCCGACACCATCGCCGCAAGCCTTACCAAACTGGTCGAGCTGCGCATGGGCGTTATGGAAACGGCGAACACCGACAACGCAAGCCTTGGCGACATTCTGCTTATCATCGTCATCGGCGTTATCGTACTGGCCATAATTATAAGCATTTTCCTTGCGCTTTACATATCGAAGCTTATCTCAAAACCCCTTGGCATACTGTCGGACTTTATGCACAAAGCCGGGACGACCGGGGATATCATTCTTCGCCCCGAGGACGTCAGCACTATCCAGCAGTACGCGCGGTCAAAGGACGAGATTGGGCAGACAATCGCCAACGCGGCCGCCTTCGTCGGGCATGTCAACAATATCGCAAGCGAACTTGCGACCGTGGCGGGCGGCGACCTGACAAATGAGATTAAGCTTCTGTCCGGCAATGACACGATGGGCGTTTCGCTTAAGGACATGCTTACAAACCTTAACGACATGTTCGGAGAGATAAGCAATTCAACCGCGCAGGTGAACACCGGCTCCAAGCAGATAGCCGACGGCTCCCAGGCGCTCGCCCAAGGTTCGACACAGCAGGCGGCGGCAGTCGAGCAGCTTTCGTCCTCGATAACCGAAATAGCCCAGAAGACAAAGGACAACGCCGAGATGGCAAGCAAGGCCGCGAATCTTGCCGGGACAATCAAGACGAACGCCGAGAAGGGCAGCCGCCAGATGGACGAGATGATGGTTGCCGTGAAGGAGATAAACCA
>JAISVI010000076.1 GCA_031271665.1 Oscillospiraceae bacterium | reverse complement strand
TTTCAATATTTTAACAGCTTGACAGGCAAAGGTTCTTCGTCTATCATCAATAATGATAACACTGTTAGCTTTAATAACGCCGTTAGATTTGGAACGGCGCGTTTGAATTTGGCGCATACGGGCGTACGTCAGAAACCCGTAAATATATTGTACAGGAGAAAAAACGATGAGAAGTTTCACCACGCTGGACTTGCAGTATGCCCACCGGTTTTATGGCTTCAGGGGCGAGGCGCAGTATCTACACGGACACACCGGGGTACTTACCATCGAGGTTGAGGACACTGTGAACGCGGGCGTCAACATGGTTTTCCCCTGCAACGAAATAAGGAAAACCGCGTGGAGCGTGCTGCAAAACTTCGACCACGCCCTTATCCTAAGAGAGGACGACCCGCTGCTGCCCGCGATTCTCGGCGTTTATGAGAATCAGGGAATTAAGGACGGCGCGCCGACAAACAAGCAGAAAGGCCCCGCATTCAAGACCGAGCTCGCTACGGCGTATCCCGAATGCCGTTTGGTTGTCACCAAGGAAACCATGACCGTCGAGGGCATGATAAAAATCGTCTATGACCTGCTTAAAAGTAAGCTGAATATCGCCAAACTTACCTTTACAAGCGGGGTAAACGGCGCGACGCAGGAATACGCGGTATCCCAGCCGAAAGACCGCTGTCCGCTTTGCGGCATCATGCTTAACGAAAACGGCGCTTGCCCAAAGTGCGGATACAAAAAGTAGTCCGGGACTTCCCGCCTTTTCGGCACAGGGGCGTTATAATACGGCGAAGACCAATTAAATCTGGTTGGAGGACAAAGATATGTTGAAATACATAGACCACGCAAAAATGGGGCGAAGCCGCTTGGGATGGCTTGACAGCCACTTCCATTTTTCCTTCGCGGAATACTATAACCCGCAGAATATCCGGTTCGGCGCGCTTCGCGTTATCAACGACGACATTATAAAGGCGCAGACGGGCTTTGATATCCACCCGCATCAGGACATGGAGATTATCACATATGTCGTACAGGGCGCGGTGTCCCACGCGGACAGCATGGGCAACGAGCATACCCTTACGCGCGGGCAGGTTCAATATATGTCGGCGGGTACGGGCGTTTTCCACAGCGAGCATAACCGCCAGCCGGAAGGCGACCTGCGCCTTATGCAAATCTGGATTTTCCCGGATAAGCGCGGCTATAAGCCCAATTATGGCGACTATCGCTTCGCCATGGAGGACAGGCTTGATAAATGGCTTGAGATTGCCACAGGATACAATAACACGGAAAGCGCCGCGCCCATTAAGATTCATCAGGATATTAACTTCCGCGCCACAGTTCTAAGCGCGGGCAAAAGCGCCGAGGTCAAGGTTGGCCCAGAGCGCCAGGCGTATCTTGTGTGCCTTGAGGGCGAGGCGGATGTCGGCGGCATTCACCTTAACACGCGGGACGCGCTTGAAATCGTCAAAGAGGACGTAACCGTTACGACAGCCGGCGGGTGTCATATCTTTGTCATTGAGATGGCCTACGACGACGATTGCTATAAGAAGTTCAACCTTGAAACAAGGCTTAAAAACGCGTCGGTCACATAAGCTGACTTCGCAGAAGGGCGATGGCTTTGCGTTCGATTCTGGAGATTTGCACCTGGGATACGCCAAGCACGTGGGCGGCGCCGTCTTGGGTAAGGTTTTTATAAAACCGCAGCAGGATCACGCTTCTCTCACGCTCCGGAAGGGCGTCCACCGCCGCGCGGAGCGCCAGTTTGTCTATCAGCAAGTCCTCGATGCCCTCGTCGCCCATAAGGTTTTCAAGCGTCGGGCCGTCCTCGCCGTAAATTTTGTTGATTGACTGCGTGGGTTCTGCGGCAAGTTCCGCCTCTGCTACTTCTTCTGCGCTTATTCCAAGCTCGGCGGCGATTTCGCTTATAAGCGGGTCGCGCCCGGTCTGCATAAGCAGTCTTTCACGCGCGCTATGAATGGCCGCAGCCCTTTCTTTAAGGCTGCGGCTTACTTTTATCGGCCCGTCGTCACGCAGGAAACGGCGTATCTCCCCGGAGATTTTTGGCACCGCATAGGTCGAGAACTGGGTGCCGAATTCCTCGTCAAAGCCGCGCACGGCCTTTATAAAACCCACGCAGCCAAGCTGGTAAAGGTCGTCCGCGTCTACGCCGCGCCCAAAAAAGCGCCTTGCGATTGACCAGATAAGGCCGGAATTTTCGATAACCATGCGCTCCATCGCGTCGGAGTCACCGCTTTGGGCAGCAAGAATTATTTCGGCGTTCAACTGCGGGAATTAAGGCGGCGGCGCATGGTGACGGTCGTTCCGCGCCCGGGCGCGGAGCGTACGCGCATTGCGTCCATAAAGCTTTCCATAATGGTAAAGCCCATGCCGGAACGGTCGGCCCCCCCGGTGGTGAACATGGGCTTGCGCGCCGTTTCAATGTTTTCTATACCGCGCCCGCTGTCGCGCACCTGAATTTCAAGCACATTCCCCTCCAGACACCTAAGGCGCACACGTATAAGGCCAAGCTTGTCGGGATAGGCGTGGACTATACAATTGGTCACAGCCTCGGACACGGCGGTCTTAATGTCGCCAAGCTCTTCTAAATTCGGATCCATTGGCGCGCAGAACGCCGCCGCTGCCGAGCGGATAAACCCCTCGTTGCTTGAACGTGACGGGAACACAAGCTTAACCTCGTTTTTCACGGCGCTCATATGTACATCTCCTTCATGTCGAAAGTCACGATTTTGTCTATCCCCGCCGCCGAAATAACACGCATGGCCTGCGGCGGGACGTTCTCGACCGTCAGTTCGCCGGACAGCTCGAAAACGCGCTTATAAAGCCCCAATATCACCGCGATACCGGAGGAATCCATAAAACTAAGCCCGGACAAATCAAGGCGGCACTCAAGCGGCAAACGCTTGTCAATAAGCGCGTCAAGCGTATGCAGCGCCTCTTTCGCCGCGTGGTGGTCAAGCTCGCCCGAAAGCGCTATGGACAGCGCCCGCCCTTCACCGCTCCAACGTATCTCCATATGTACTGTCCTTTCTGATTGGGTTGTGCCCCGCAATTAAGAGGGCGCGCCGAGGGCGTCGCGCCCTACAAGATGCACGTTGTAGGGGCGGCGACAATTGACAATGAACAATTGACAACTTTGGGACGGATTGTAGGGGCGGCGTTGTGCCGCCCGTTCCTAGGCGTTGCCGTAGGGGCGATTCACGAATCGCCCGCGTCGGTGTCAAAACACCCGTCCGCCTTCGGCGGCCACCCTCTTTTCTAAAGAG
>JAISVI010000052.1 GCA_031271665.1 Oscillospiraceae bacterium | reverse complement strand
CCCCGCCCCCGCGTCGGGCGCGACTTTTGGGACGTATCCAGTCAGTTCAACCTTCTCCGTTTCAATCCACGCGCCCGCGTAGGGCGCGACGCTTCCGCCGTCGCGTCCACCGCAAGTTTCACGGCGGTTTCAATCCACGCGCCCGCGTAGGGCGCGACCTTGCGCCCGGAGGCACAAAGTCAAACTCTGTGCGGTTTCAATCCACGCGCCCGCGTAGGGCGCGACTTTTCACCTCATCATCTGCGGACAGTTGCGAGTAGTTTCAATCCACGCGCCCGCGTAGGGCGCGACCTGCGCGGGGAAACGTGACAGGATATCGAAACGGGTTTCAATCCACGCGCCCGCGTAGGGCGCGACGCCGCGCCGGACACCGGGTAAGATTCAGCGGGATGTTTCAATCCACGCGCCCGCGTAGGGCGCGACCTTTGCGGGAAACGGTGTCAGCCAAAGGCGTGATGTTTCAATCCACGCGCCCGCGTAGGGCGCGACCCCGTCAGCCGGATATACGTGCCATCATGGCGCAGTTTCAATCCACGCGCCCGCGTAGGGCGCGACATACGGTTCGGTTCGTCAGCGTCGAACCCGTAAAGTTTCAATCCACGCGCCCGCGTAGGGCGCGACAGTAAATGTGCGGGATAATGCTTTTGGGTTTCTAAGATTATTGTGCAAATTGCCTAAATCGGGTTTGGGATTGCCGGGCTGATTTTGCGCGGCGCGTATAATCGTCCTCTTTTTCTTGATTTTTTTGGTGCGAACCCCCTTGCGGATTGATGACAGCTTGCGCTTCGCACTTCAAATAATAAGTGGGGCGTTTACGTCGAAGGAGGCCTTAGCGCCAAAATGTTCTACCTTGCCGCGACCGCCGCTGCCGAGGTTGTAGAATCGCAGGCTGTCTTTTTCTGCGTCGATCAATCGGCACAGCTTGTCCTTGAGCATAAGAAGCTGCGCAGAGTCCAGCTCGCACTCAAAGACCGAGTTTTGTACGCGCAATCCATAATTTTGACAGGTTTTTGCGACTTTTCTAAGACGCCTTCGCCCCTCGGCGGTTTCCGTGTTTACGTCATATGTAATCAGCACAAGCACGGAAACCGCCTCACTTCCACATAAACGGCGGGTATGCCTCGAGATCGCCGCGCAGGAAACGCGCCAGAAGCATCGCCTGAACGTGCGCGACAAGACCCCACGCTATTTTTTCTTTCAGAAAGGGGTGTACAATCTCCTCGCGCTTACGGGTTTGCCACGCGGTAAGCACCGCCTTGCGCGCGTCGTCCCTTAGAAGAACCGCCCCGTTTTCCCTTGACTCAAAGCTTCCGCCGTCAAGTTGACGCGTGTTTATAAGGGTAAGAACAAAACGGTCTGCAAAAGGCGCGCGCAGTTCTTCCATAATATCAAGCGCCAGCGAGCGCCGCCCCGGTCTGTCCTTGTGAAGGAAACCGACAAACGGGTCAAGCCCCACCGCGGACAGCGCCGACGCCGTGTCTTTTGCAAGCAGGGTATAGATAAATGACAGTAGCGCGTTGACCTTGTCAAGGGGCGGTCTTCTGCTTCGCTCTTTGAAGAAAAAGGCGTCTTTATTCTGCAGAATCAGGTCGTCAAAAACCGAGAAATAGCGGGCGGCTGCCTCGCCCTCTACTCCAAGCAGTGTGCCGTGTGTTTCCGCCTCACGTACGCCGTCTAAGGCGTCGGCGATAAAGCGCGAGCTTCGTTTGACCCGCTCTGCGTCCAGTCTCTCCGCGTGGTCGCGTACGCAGCGCTCTAACACCCAGCGGCTGTTGTGCATTTTCCCGATAAGGATATTCTTTGCTATTTCAAGCGCGCGGGCGTCGTCGTCGGCCGCGCGGTACTGCGCCCGCCGCAAAAGCACGTTGCCGTGCGTCTCGCCCTGCACCTCCGCCAGAAAACGCCCGTGCGCCGTCAGGAACGCAAGGGAAATGCCGTGCGAGGCGCAAGCGCCCATAAGCGCCGGGCTTGCGCCCGTATACCCAAAAGTAACGATGCCTTCAAGATTATGCAGAGGAATCCGCATAATCGGCGCGTCATCCTTCAGGATAACGACATTTTCACCGTCAAGCGACAGGTATGATTCCGGCGTTGTAACGTAAAGCGTGTTCAGAAGCTTTTTCATATCAGCCTCACCGGTCGTTTAATGCGCTGCTTATATACTCGGCAACGCCGCCCTTAACAGGCAGTTCGGGCATACAGAAGTCACGCACCGAGCATGCCGCGCAGCTTTTTGTCTTTTTCGCTTTTGGCGTGTGGCGGCGCTCGTAATACCCGCGCATTTCCGCAAAGGCGTCACTCACCGACGCGCGCAGCTCTTCTGTAAGCGGCACTTCCTCGCGCCTTTTTATTTCGTCGTAGTACAAAAAGCCATCGCTTATCGGGGGGCAGGCAAGCATTTCCTCAAGGCAGATCGCCTAGGCGCAAAGCTGAAGACGGTCGGCGTCATGCGTTTTCGGACGGCCGCGTTTATACTCCACCGGGAAAGGAATCCATAATCCTTCGCGCCCGAAGAGAGCCACGCCCCCGCTGTCGCGCCGGAACTCTATCACGTCGCAGACCCCGCGTATGCCCAAAGTGTGAGAAACGACAGGCATCGCGCGCGCGACGATAAGATCCCCGCGCTTTTCGCTTAAAGACGCGTTGTGCGCGCGCGTATGGACAAGCGCCCCCGACGCGGTGAAATAGTTTTCTTTCCACGCGGACTCTATATGAATCAGCGCCCACTGCCTTCGGCAAAAAGTGAAATGCTGTATGCCGGAAATAAGCAGATAATCGCTTTCGTCAGGCATTTTTATCGACCGTCTAACTCTTCTGCTTTAACACCGTCAACGGGCGAAAGTGTGTATGTGCCATCCGGCTTAACATCCAGACTTTTATGCACCTTCGCCGAAGATTGTGTTTGGTCGGCATGCGTCCACCAGATGACTTTTATTACTTCCATGCTTCCTGCAGGTCTGGCGGAGGACTCGTCATTTTCAAACAAGTGCAGCATTGCACTTTTAAGTTTTTCCGCGTCTGTATCGGTAAAGCCGGTTTTCTCGGCAAGCTGTCGATTGATGCTGCCGAAGGTTATGTAAACACCGCGGTCAATGCGATGCTTCATTCCCATCGTATCAGGCGCTTTTTGCGAGGGGTCTTTAGCGTCTGTTTTCAGATTTACACTTTTTGTTATTTGTAAACTGGAAACATCCACAGGCTCAACTGAAAAGGCGCTTTGTATACTAACAGGGCCACGGATTGCAATTGACGCACTTTCATCGTCAACTCCCGCCAGCACCTGCCCGAATGCACGGACATCAAACCAAATGCTGCAAGAGTTTTTCGACTTTTCTTCGCCGTTTTTTGTTTTTGGCAGACCTTTCATAGCCATGTCGTATCTGTCCTTGATGCTACGGCAATCATCGTTGCGGTAATCATCAGCCTGCACGAGGATCGCCTCGCCCGCATCCATTAGGCGGTTTCTGAGTTTCCGCTTAATGCAAACATCGGAAATCTCTCCAAATCCTTCGTAATTGATTCTGGGGCGATTGCCGTTTAGCGGGTCACCATTCGGATTCGCATTCTTCACCCCGATTAGAATTGCAAAATCCACTTTTTTTGTCAGGCTCATTTAGAAACATCCTCCTTTTTATAAACTCTTCTCTGCAGAGAATAGCCAAGCAAATATTTGCCATTCAGCGGTTGGTCGCTGAATTCTGCGGGGATAAACAGGCTTGTTATCTCGTCGATTTGACTCTGATACCCTTCTGCGCCGTTAAGCTGCTGCCTGTATGGGTCTAACTGTTTGTATATAAGCATCCAAGTTCGCAGCGGCTTTGACGTAAA
The DNA here is from genome assembly GCA_031271665.1 of Oscillospiraceae bacterium. Lineage (GTDB taxonomy): Bacteria > Bacillota > Clostridia > Oscillospirales > UBA929 > WRLJ01. The sequence continues at coordinate 17,701 of JAISVI010000052.1, read as the reverse complement.
CATGGTCATATACCTTACGGCATTTGTAGGTCGAGTGTCGCTCTTGCCAACCTGTAAATATCTTGCGTGACTTTCAAGCTTGTCCGCCACGGCGAGAAGTCTGCCGAAGAGATAACTGCGGTCATTGCACGTTGTTTCTATACCCACTTCAAATTCCTCCTTTTTATTTGCGTAATAGGTTCGGACAAGGGCACACGCGACATTGACTGCGTTTTCCCACCACTCCCTATCCCAAGTGCCGTCCTTAGTGTATGAAAACGGATTACTTGCCCGGTTTACGACTGCAGTTACCCAACTCCTGTTGATTTGTTCTCCGCAGAAAATATTGTGTAGCATGCGCTCCCGAGCCTGCTTTTGAATCTTTTCCCGTGTTTGCCTTTGTTGTTTCTCGTAATCGCTGCTTCTCAGTTCTCCATAAACCGCCGCAATAATTCTGTTAGTACTTGGTGAAGAGAGAAATTCGCGCCCGTCAGAGTGAAACCACCATCGACAGGATTCGTGCCAAGAAAGAATCCTCTCTACATATTCGCGTTCATCCATCTCCTGATAAAAAGTGACGGCCATGCGTCCCGTCGTGGCGGCATCCACAGCAATCACCGCCACACGCCTTGCCATGCCGGAAATTTCATACCCTTTGCCAAGAAGCGCGTTACGAAATCGGCGTGCGTAATCAGAAGCGAACTCTCCCTGTGCTTGGAGTAACTTGCCGGATTCACTTTTTACCTCATCTTCTTCATAAAGCCCTAGTAGTGCGAATGTACTTGCAAAGGGATCAGCTTGCGCTTTCCCATCCTCAATTGACCACGCAACGACCGCCTGTGTGCCGCATTTATATCCCTGTGTTGCGATTAGATATTTCAGCATAGCATGCGCTTTGTGGCTTGCCTGCTCACTAATGGCATACGCTTGTGTCTTCTCGGTGAAACGCCCACGGTAAGTATAATTTGTTTCATCGTTACAACTGATAAGCTTTGCGCCGTTTGCGGAGGGGTTTATACCTTTGGGGTGTTTCGTTTTTATTGGGGAGGTTTCGCCTGTTACATAGCAAAGAGTTTTTACGCCGTTTTGCGCATTTGCGCAATAATCCTGCCACGCTTGAGAAACGCCTGCGTCCTCCCAAAGGTTCGGCGTTTTATCGTCTGCTCCCGCTTCCACAGAAAAACGCACAAACATCTTTTCTTCAGGTTGTATTCCCGCTTGCTGCAAATCATCCGCCAATGTGCCGCCCTCAATATACTTCTGTACCGCCGCTACTTTTGGATGGAAGGCACTCCATTGGGCGAGCTGTTCAAGGTATTTTTCGCGTTTAGTCGCGTTCATTAAAAGATACCCAATTTGCTCATGCAGCGGATGCGGAAATTCTACTTTCCCGGCGCGTGTAGAGGAATCTTCTGTGCAGGGGATTACGATTGTTACTATAGTGTCTTTTTGGGCGTCGCGGAATCTGCCGTCAATGTTAATGCAAACACACAAATCGGATTTTGACATCATGTGGTTTGGCGGCAGCAGCGCATCTCCTTTCTCGTCGGTTATCCCGACAATTCCCGAAACTCGGTCGTAGGTATCGGCCAAATGACTAAACCAACTCAACTTGAAAATTCACCCCTTCTTTAAATCTTTTAAAGCTGTACCCCTCCCTGTATTCTTTGACCACGCGACGCAGCGTGATTTGCTCAGGCATGTCAAACTTTATAACGCCGTCTGTCATGCTCTGACGCCATAACCGTATGCCAAGCTGGTTTTCCCCGGTTTCATCCGGATAATCGAAGCCATGAAACATCACGCCAAAGTCCAGTTGACCGTAGTCGTCATATGCCCCTTCTCCCTCGTTGAACACGCATGGTTCAACATACGCCTGACATTCGCGGGTACCCAGAAAAACATCTCTGCGCCCACCCTGACGAATGCTGCGAAGCGCAATATTGTGATGCTTGTACTCGTTCCTGTCGGCGTCTAAGTCCGAGCGGTAAGGATTCCATTCAAAATGAGCCGAGACTTGATAGGCGACTTCCCGCAGATAAGTGTAATACGCAAGGTCATTGCCGCCATTCATTTTTATCGGGCGAATTCCCTTGCTTTCGGTCTGTATGCGGTTCATAACTCTGACCGCATCGATATACCAAATCAAGGTAGGCTTCCAATAAATACTCTCTATGACTCCTTTCAGCGCTTGATAGGTCGGGGTTTGATAGCTGAACTTCTCACCTCCCGAGCGTGTAATCGGGTCGGAAAAAAGCGCGTATCTTCCATACACTTTGAATTGTACTGTATTTCTTGGTTCTGTCATACCGCCACTCCCTTATACTATTAAAAATTCCGGACTTCCTTCTAAATCAACGCCACGCGCATTGTCGTAGAACCCTTTATCCAGTACAGTAATGCCGCTGTAGCATTCCTCATTTAACGCACCGTTCCGTCTTAATTCATCAAGTTGATATTTATATAATGCAACACTATATCTAGTGAGACTTCGGAGTAAAACACGCGCCTTATCCGAATCAGATACAAATAGAAACTGATTCAACAGTGTCGCGGCATCGCCATAAGGAACGATAACTTCAGTAAGTCCCTTTTCAATGACGCAGAACGCATTGGCGGCAGAGCGTATAGCCGCCAACAATACGGGCGGCTTTATATTTTGCCTGTCTGTCCTATCTTTATAAGCTGCACGCCCCTGCATATTGGCCGACAGCAAGTCATACACCGTCCCCCCTTCGGGAATTGGATAGTCCATCTGCTTGCGGCGGGCGTAGAAATAGTGTTGGTAGTACGTATTGATGTCGATATGCCCCTCGTCAAACAGCCTTCGTGTTATCTCCGCACCTGTCTTTATATCAGGAAGTTTACTGAGATTCTCGTTTGCGATATTGACAACATAAACAGGCTTTATTTCCTCATATTCCCTGTGCCTATTACATCGCCCTGCTGCTTGATAAATATTGTCAAGACCCGCTATGTCACGGATCACGCATTCAAAAGAGATATTAACGCCTGCCTCTATCAACTGTGTTGATACGCATATAACCGATTCATCTACTTCTGGGTCTAGTCGGCGGCGTAGTTCCGCAATTACGTGATCACGGTGCGCAGTACACATGTTTGTGCTTAGGTGCAAAATGTCAGCTCTTGTTTTCGTTAATTCATCGTATAGATATTTCGCGGCGGATTTGGTATTTACGATTACAAGTGTGGAGCGAGAGTGTTTTCCCATAACAAACTCCGCCAACTCTGGATAGGAGTACCCACCTGGCTTTATCGCGCTTTCAATCCGTGTCCGCTCCGGCATGCGCCCGCATTCAGCGATTGACGGGTACTCGGAAAACGTCAGCGGGTGTTCAAGCTCAGCTGCGTCCAATAATGGTTGAGTAGCCGTGCAGAGTAAAATCGTGCTGCCACAAACACGATGCAGAAAATTGACTGCACTGTTAAATAAATATACGCATTTGACCGGCAAGCTTTGTGCCTCGTCAAAGATTAGCACGCTTCTTGACATGTTTGACAGTTTGCGCAGATCACTGTTTTTTGCCGAGAAAATGCTTTCAAGAAACTGTACCAACGTAGTGAGGATAATGGGTGCATCCCAACGATTAGCATGAAATTTATGATTTACCTCGTCATCTGCCTGAAAGTTTGAGTGATGTTCCAGTATATATTTTTCATCTGAACCCAATGCCTTACGGATATCTTCCGCCGTTTGGCTTAATATGGTTAAATATGGGGCTACATAAATAATGCGCTCCAATTTGTGTTTTTTCGCATGTTCTAGCGCAAAACGCAATGCAGATAGAGTTTTCCCGCCGCCCGTAGGCACTTCAAGTTTATATATGCCAATTTCACGCGAACCAGACATGGCGCATGCATCCGAAATGGATTGGCGTAACAGTCTCACTTCAGCTTTTGCTGTTTTGGGAAGATTCTCAATGTTGTTTTCAAGGCGGAAAAGCATATTCTTCCAGTCAGTTGTCTCCAAACAGTAGTCTTTTCCGTTTTTGTGCAGATACGCATCCAAACGATCAGCGTCTACAAGGCAGGAGAATACCAGTTTTGTCAGCATGGCTGTGCCAAACATCTTCTCATTTTGGGGGATTCGCCCCAAAACATACTCAATTTCATGGTTAAATTTCGAGATGTCCACAACGTCGTCATTATCTTCATACGAAAAACTCGTAACGCCGCTTAGTTTATCTGTCAACGGAGTTGACCCGTCGGGCGCGAGATAGTCATACAACTCTCCGTGGTGTGCCAAAATAACGTTGCTAAGTATTTCCGCTGCGATAGGTGACGAAGACACCTCGCTGTAAGCTTTCTTTGCACCGAAAACACTGTGTCGAACACTTCCTCGTTCCACATCCGCTCCAAGTGCGATTTTTTCTATATATTCCTGGAAATCACGAGAATTTTTCCCATAATCATGTCTATACCCAGCGAACCGAGAAATCTCCTTCAAACCGCATTTGCAACCCAGAGACGAGGCCAATTGTGAAACTTTGGTAGAATGAACTTTTAACGACTGTCCCGGACGCGCCAGTGCCTCTCTCTCGCGCGTATGTGCAATATACATAAACCTCCTCCTTGCTATCAGCGGCGATTTGTTAATATTCAGCATTATACCATATAAAAATTACAGAATCAACATTAAGTTGCCTTTATCATAACCGCACATTCTGCCGTCCGTCAAAAAACATATATTCCATAAACAGATCCTGAAAGCGCGGATGCTCGGCCAAATTGATCTCCGTACAGTTTTTCAGCAGACCTTCTAAATCAGAATACGCCTTTTCCGGGGACAGCAGCAAACGTACCGCGCCGCCAAGGGAGGCGTTCCCTGCGGCGCGGACAATCGGAATTGCGGCTTGCGGCAATAAGCCGACCTCGGCGGCGCTGTCCGGGTTCATCGCCTGGCCTATTCCACCCGCAAGATATACGGCGCACAGCCCTTCCGGCGGCTTCAATATCTCAAAGCCGGTGCGCACGGCGGATTTTGCAAGTTGCAGGTCGCGTATCTTCTTTTGGGTAAATGCCGCCGCGCCGCGCAGAAGACCCGTTTCGTCCACTTGCCCCGAACGGACAAGCGCCGCCAAATCGTCCAAAACTTTGGAAGCGCCGCCGGGTCGTCCGGAACCCTCGAACGCCGGACCCGCCGCAGTGGAGGTGACGGTAAGCCTGCCGCCGTCGTACAGAGCGAGTTCCCCGTTCGTCCCCAAATCCATAAGCATAAAACGCTTGTCCCCGCGCGGCAGCACATGCAGCAGCCCTGCCGTTACATCGCCGCCGACAAAGCCCGAAAGCCACGGTACAATACGCGCCGCTCCGCGCAAATCCGCGAACAGTTCGCCCAAATCATAGGCTTCTTTCAAGCCGTATGACGGTTTAAACGGATAAACGCCCAAACTTTCACAGGGAAGCCCAAGAAGCAGATGAGCCATCACCGTGTTGCAGGCGATGACCGTATCCTCAATCTGACTGATATGTTGGGAATCCATAAGAGTACGAATCCCCTGCCCGACCGCCGCCCTTACAGAGTCACGCAGCGCGGGAAGCGCGCCGCCGTTCGCGGCGGCTATGCGCGAGATGACGTCGGGGCCGTACTCTCTTTGCGGGTTTAGGAAACTATGACGCCCAAGCGTCTTTCCCGTTTCAAGGCAGACAAGCGCAATAACGACGCTTGTCGTCCCGATGTCAACCGCGACGCCGCAGCCCGCACGCGGTTCCAACCCCGCCGCGCCTCCGCCGAAGGTTTCAAGAATCGAAAAGCGCCCGCATTTGCCGCAGACAAGGCAGTTGCCTAAACATCCCTCGCGCATTGCCGTCACCGCCCTTTATATGCTTCCCTTTGAACCTCCGGGGTACTACCCCCGGATTTTTATGTGGTCATGCGATCGTCTGCTCCCAAGCCGCGCTTTTTATTGGTTTTCCTTAATCTCACCCGTTTCATACGCGCGCAGCAAGTCGGTAAGGTCGGATATATGCCCGAATATCACCGCGCCGTCGTCCGTATCCCGCACCTTTATCCGTTCGTTGGCATATTCGACCACAAAACTTGAAGAGTGGATGTCCATCTCGTCCTCAATTGCCTTTTGCGCGGAGACAAACGGCTCGTGGGAGACAAGCAGAAGGCCGTGGGAGTTGTAAATAAGGGTATATCCCGCGATTCCCGTGCTTTTCTGATATGCCTTGGCAAACCCGCCGTCAATGACAAGAAGCTTGCCGTTTGCCTTGACGGGGCTTTCGCCCTTCATCACCTTAACCGGGACATGGCCGTTGATTATATGCGCTGTTTCCGGGTCAAGCCCGAAATCCGCCAGTATCATTTTACAGGTTTCTTCCGTATCGCGATAGGTGTAATAGGGGTCGCGCTCTTCCGTGTGGGTTGACTTGTCCGCGAAGAAATACCGCTCGAAGGTAGCCATCCTGTTGCTTCCGAACAGCGGGGAGTCCGCGCCGCACCACAGATACCAAAGCGTATCCTGCCCGTCCGCGCGGGCGGTGGGGTCGCTGTGGTTCAAAAACCCCTCGCGCACGCGGCGTTCTATAACGTCAAGCAGCATTTTCCCCCTGTACGCGCCGTCCCCGACGCGCACGTCTTTAAGCGTGCCGTCCGCGTTCATCGGGACACAGCCGTGAAACATCAAGTTGCCGTTAAGCGCCTTGTACATACCGCCCTTTGAGAACAGAAATTCGGCGTGGCGCTGAAGCCGGGGGCTGTGCATAAACGAAGCGGCCAGTTTTTCGATAATGTCCGCTTCTTCGGCTGTTATCGAGAAAGGGTCTTGCGGATTCACGGTTGGGAAATCCGCCTTGTTAAGTTCAATTTTATCAAGCAGCAGCCTGTCGCTCATGTTGTATTCGGGATGCCGCCGGATAATCTCCGCCTCGGCCTTGAACTGCAAAATAGTCGCCGCCTTGTGAATCTGCGCGGTAAGCTGGGCCTCTTTCTCGGATACGACGCCGCCAAGCGTTTCCGGCATAAAGCCGTCAAGGCTTCCGCCGCCGTAGTACTCAATGGCATAGGTCACAAGCGGGACAAGGTTGATGCCGTATCCGTCCTCCAACGTGTGAAGGTTTGCGTACCTTGCGCTTACACGTATTACGTTAAGGATACACGCGGCGCTTCCGGCCGCGGCGCCCATCCACACTATGTCGTGGTTGCCCCACTGGATATCGACGGAGTGGTGGCGCGAAAGCGCGTCCAGAATTTTATCCGCGTGCGGCCCCCTGTCGAAGATGTCACCGATGATGTGCAGCTTATAAATCGCAAGCTTTTGGATGGCCGTGCAAAGCTCGATAATATAGTCCTCCGCGCTTCCGATTCTGACAATTGTGTCAACGATTTGGTTATAATAATCCTGCTTGCTTTGATCCTGAACGTCCTCGTGCAGAAGCTCTTCCAGAATATAGGCAAACCGCGTGTCAATAGTCCTGCGAACCCTTGCCCTTGTGTATTTCGACGACGCGCGCTTGCAAAGCCGTATAAGCCGGAAAATAGTTATCTTGTACCAGTCCGCAAGACCGTTTTCGGTCTTTCTGGCGATAGCAAGCTTTTCCTGCGGATAGTAAACAAGCGTGGCAAGGCTTTTCATCTCGGATTCAAGCATCGAGTTTCCGAAAAGCTCGACAATATAGTCCTTAATAACCCCCGAGGCGTTGCGCATGACATGGCTGAACGGCTCGTACTCGCCGTGAATGTCCGAAATAAAGTGCTCTGTTCCCTTTGGAAGGTTAAGCCGCGCCTGTAAATTGATTATTTCTGTGCTTACCGCCCGGATACTGGGAAACTGCTCCGAGAGAAGGTTAAGGTATTTAAGGCGTTCGGCGGAAAGGCTTGGCATACTCATAAAAACACCCCGGCAAGGAGACTGCCGAAACATAACCTTGTCACGCTTCAACAGTTCCCATAATTGGCATGTTGAAAATTGCCCGCTCCGGCTTGCGATGCCGCGGCATAGCCGCCTGTTCGCAAGCGCTGCGCTCGTTCGCCTTGCAGGCGAACACGCAATTTTCAACACTTCGATAATAAAAGTCCGGCATCATGTTATCATAACGCCGGACTATTGTAAATGGCGGATACCCGATAAAACACGGCGGACGCATGAACATATAAAATGCGTAAAAATCGCAAATTCACGCAGGGGCGGCCATTGGCCGCCCGTGGAACGCGCCAAGGCGCAAGAAATCCTCAGTCACTTCGTGACAGCTCCTTTGGAAAAGGAGCCTTACGGGGGACGCAAAGCCTCCTTTCGCAAAAGGAGGTGGCACGCGAAGCGTGACGGAGGATTAACCCCGACGGGAAATTGACAATGAACAATTGACAATTGACAATTTTGGGGACGGTTTGTAGGGGCGGTCGCCCTCGACCGCCCGCCCCCTCAGCCGCCCCCAAAATTCCCCTTGACAAAGCGGCGGGGAAATGGTAAAGTGAACATGCAAAGGCGCTGCCGATAAGCGGTCAGCCCAAAAGTTTCAGAAGCTTAGAGCCTAAGCCCTAAGAAACCGTCGCTATTGTGCTAGCGGCGGTTTCTGCTTTTTACGACAATCGTGACGGTGAACCGCCAGATATGTAGCGCAATCCGCATCGGCCTCACCTCCTTTACGGAGATGTGGCTGACCGCCTACCGTATTATGGCAGCGCCGAGGGTACTATAACACGAACAGGTAAGTTTGTCAAATCGTGGGGGCAAATAGCCCCTATCTGCCCGTGAACGGACGCGGTTCGTTCAGTTTAAGGAACGCGCCCATCGCGTTAAGCTGATCCTCCGTCCCGAAGCAACCGGCAAAGGCCTCCGCCTCCGCGCAGTCCGCCTCGGAAAGCGTCAGTCCGATGCTGTCTTTAAGCACTTTCTTAATTCCCCGTACGGCTATCGGCGCGTTTTGGGCGATTTTCCCGGCAAGCTGATATGCCTGTTCCATCAATGCGCCCTGCTCGCACACGCGGTCAACAAGCCCCATCTCAAGCGCGCGGTCGGCCTTGAACCGCTCGCCCGTAAAGGCAAGGATTCCGGCGCGGCTTAGACCCACAGCGCGCGCCAGTCGCTGAAGCCCGCCATAGCCCGGCAGAACGCCAAGCGTGACCTCGGGGAAGCCGAAAACAGCGCTTTCGGACGCAAGACGTATATCACAGCAAAGCGCAAGCTCGCATCCCCCGCCAAGGGCGTATCCGTTTACCGCGGCGATTACCGGCACGGCAAGCGTTTCTATGCCCCGCATGACCGCGTTGCCGCGCCTGCAAAACGCCTCGGCCTGCGACGGCGTCATTTCGCGCATTTCGCCAATATCGGCTCCGGCGACAAATGCCTTTTCCCCGCCCCCGGTAACGATTAAAACACGCGCGGCTCCCGCCGCTATGTCGTCAATAGCCTTTAAAAGCTCGTCAAGGACTTGGCTGTTAAGCGCGTTAAGCGCCTTGGGTCTGTCCACCGTAAGACAGCCGATATGGTTTTGCTCGGTGTATTTGACAAACTCCATGCTTAAAGCCCCAGACACTCGCGCGCCTCGCCGGGCGTGGCCGGTTCCCGGCCGAGCGATCTGGCGATACCCGCGATTTTGGCCACCGGTTCGGCGTTGCTTTTCGCAAGAACGCCCTTGGAGATGTAAAGGTTGTCCTCCAAGCCTACCCGCGCGTTCCCGCCCAGTATGACGGCGACGGTGGTGATGTCAAACTGGTCTTTTCCGGCGGCGGCGCATGACCAGACAAAGCCGCCCTCGCCAAGCACCCTGTTCGCCGTGTTCAGCAAGAACAGAAGGTTGTCAACCGTGGCGGGAAGACCGCCCATTATGCCCAGAACGAACTGCAGATAGACCGGGCCGTGTATCGCGCCTTTTTTGATAAAGTACGCGATATTGCTTATCATACCCGCCTCGTAAACCTCGAATTCGGGTTTCGTCCCGTTTTCGCCCATCACCCGGATATAGTCCTCTATATCCTTAAACGTATTGGCGAAAGGCACGGTATAGGTGTTTTTGACAAACGGGATTTCCCAGTCGTACTTGGGGTTTTTGATTTTATTGGCAATCGGCGAAAAACAAAAGTTGACCGACCCCGCGTTGCAAGAGGCAAGTTCCGCCTTGCAGACGGGTACCGAGGCAAGGCGTTCCTCAATCCCCATCCCTATAGCGCCGCCCGTTGTGATACCTATCACCACGTCACAGCGTTCCCTTACCCCGTCGGTGATGTACTTCATAAGGTTCGGGTCACTGCTTGGCCTGCCGTCCTTTGGGTCGCGCGCGTGAAGATGAACCACCGCCGCGCCCGCCCTGTGCGCGGCGACTGCCTCGTCAATGATTTTGTCCGGGGTATCGGGAAGGTATTCGGACATGCTTGGGATATGTACCGCGCCGGTTACGGCGGCTGTGATAATAACCTTGTTCTCCATATAAACCTCCGCTTAAACAATTTCCTTTGTTTCACGGGCGGCCAATGGCCGCCCCTGCAAGGGCGCTGTGCGACCCTGCGAAATCGGTTCAGGGTGTTTGGTATGTCTTTGACGCCTTCAGCTGCGTAAGAAGCCTTTTGTTGAAGGCGTTCACTACGGCTGTTTTCGTGTCGCCGGGGTAACTGAAGAACCCCTCGCCCGATTTGACGCCAAGTCTGCCGCTGTTCACGCTTTCGCGAAGATAGTCGCACGCGGCGGCAGAGTTGTCAAGTTCCTTCAGTAAATTGTCCTCGGCCGCGCACCAGATGTCCAGTCCGCCCATGTCCGCCGTTTCCAAAAGCCCGGTAGTCGCGGCGCGGAAGCCGGGGCCGAATTTAAGCGCCTTGTCGATGTCCTCCGCCGTGGCGGCGCCGATTTCCATAAGGTGAAACACCTCGCGCGCCATCGCGTGCAGAATCCTGTTGGCAACCAGGCCGGGAATGTCCTTCAGTACCTTTATCGGCTGTTTCCCCGCGCGGATATGAAGTTTGTATACCTCGTCAAAAATTCTTTCGTCCATATTGCCGAAGAAACTTAACTCCGCAATGGGAATAAGGAAAGGCGGGTTGTACCAGTGGCACATCATCGTCATGGCTTTCCTCGCGTCCGAAAGCTCCGACGTGATTTCAGACAGCGAAAGGCTTGAGGTATTGCTTGCGATAACGCTGTACGACGGGCAAAGCGCGTCAAGGGACGCGAAAAGGCGCTTTTTTACGGCGATATCCTCCGAAACGCACTCAAGGACAAACTCCGCGTCGCCCACCGCCGTCCCCAAGTCGTCGCAAATGAGAATGCGCGAAATCGCGCCGTCCATCTGCTGCTTTTGAATGAACCCCTCGTCCAGAAGAAACGAGAACCCGTCATGGATACGCCCGGGGACGGACGCGCGCACCGCCTCGCTTGCCTCGTAAAGCTTTACCCCATACCCGGCAAGGGCGAATGTCATCGCCACGCCGTGTCCCATCGTCCCCGCGCCGATAACACTGATACGCTCTATCATAACTCAAATGCCTCCGAAAGGCGGAAGCGGTCAAGGCACCCCATTGTCGGAAGCGGGATCAGACCTTTTTCAAAGTCCTTGACAATGCCGATTACGGTGTCGCAGACAGGCGTGGGAAGGCCGACGTTTCTGCCCCAATCGCTGCATACGCCGTTGATATAGTCTATCTCGCACTTAATCCCCTTCTCCATGTCCTGAAGCATACTGGCCTTCAGCGCGCGGTGCGGCTTTAAGAACTCCCTAAGCCATTCAACCGCGCTTTTAAGCCCGCTTGCGTCCTCGAACGCCAAAGAATAATAACTCCAGCCCGGCACCATATCCTCAAGGCGTATGCCGCGCTTTCGGACAATGCGGACGATTTCGTTGCCGATGTGCGCGGCGCAGGCGGCCGCCTTGTCGCTGTCCAGCACGTCGCCGAAGGTGCATCCAAGCGCGGCGGACATCCCGCTCATGGCGGAGTTTTGAATGACCTTGGCCCAGCGTATGCCCATAAGGTTTTCCGTGATTGCGCACGTGCCGGCAAGGTTAAGGATTTTCGCGACTTCATTGATACGTTCCGTAATACCGCCGTCAATCTCCCCGATTTCATAACGCATGGCGCTTACGTCGCTTGTAAGCTCGGACACGCCGGGCGAGAGATAGCTTGCCCCCCAGCCTACCGCGCCCCCGACGGTGCGCTCTTTGCCGACTATGCGCGCCACATTGTCCTCCGGCACACCGTTTTGAAGCGTGCATACGACGCTGTCGGGTCCAAGGTGCGGCATAAGCTGTTTAAGTGCGACGTCGTTATAGGTCTGCTTCGCAAGCAGAATGGCGACGTCGTACACCCCGGTCATATTCTCGGGGGTTACGGCCTTTACGGGGATATTATCAAGCCGCATTTTCCCCGTAACCGTCGCGCCGTCACGGTTAAGCGCCTCTACATGCGCCCTGTTCGCGTCCACAAGCGTCATTTCGCCGCCGTTCTTTGAAACAAGCGCGCCGATAACTGTTCCAAGCGAGCCAACGCCTATAAGTGCGGTTCTCATACGCCTTTCCTTTCTTCCGCGAAAAAGCGGCGGCGGTAAGAGTCTGTTTGCTGTGGACAGACACTAAGGCCGCCGCTTTCTGCGCAGGCTATGGTTATTTCGCCATTACTTCCTCGATGGTTTCAAATGTGCGGATTACTTCAAACGTCTCGGTCTTTGCCACGGGGTCGCCCAGGTACTCGAAAAGCGCCATTGTGTCGATGCCCATGCGGCGGCCGTCGGCATAGCTCCAAGACGCGTCGCCCCAGAAGAACGGCTCTGATTCCATAAGCGTGGTGAAGTTTTCCCAAGTCAGATCCAAATCCGGGTTCTGGTTAAAGCGATCCAGCGCTGTCGCCAAGGTTATGCCATAGCAGTATCCGGCCAAGCAATAGTTCTGCGTCCGGTAAAACTGTCTGGTCGCCTCGTCCACGGTGGGGTTGTAGGTAAGCGCGTCCATCATGTCCTCTATAAGCGCCTGACCCTTCTCTGTGTTAAGGTCGCTCCAGATAGTGGCGTAGATTGGTCTGTTCGCCTTGTACGTGTCGGGGATATAGTTCGCGATGGTGGAGTTGCCGAAGGACGAAATCAGCGGCACTTCCCACTGCGCGTCCTCCATAAACGACACATACCATTCCGACGCGAGGGGGATTAGAATCGTGGCCTGACAGCCCTCGTCCTTGAACTTCTGGATTGCCGCGTGCGCGGTGTCGCCCGCGACGGTTTCAACGACGAAGCGGTCGGTAGCTCCTTCCAGCGCGGCCTGTTCCAGAAGACCGTCAAGGATGGTCTGCTCATACTCGTTGATATACGTCGCAACGCCGATTTTCGCGTCGTCGGGCAGTTTCTGGTCTTTGTTGGGCCCGAAGATAGACTCGTGCAGTACGCGGGACGCCAGATACCTGCCGTCGGAATTGTAAGACGGGATTATGGGGAAAATGCGGCTTCCGGGGTTACTCTCGCTGTAAATTTCGTCGCCGCCGGCAAGCATGTTGACAACGGGGATTCCCTTGTCAATCAAGTATTGCAGGCTTGATTCAACGATGTTTCCGCCCATGCTGGCAAGCGCGAAAACCTTGTCTTCCTCCACCATCTTCTCAACATACGCCTTGCCGGTTGGGATATCGCCCTGATCGTCATAGGTGACAAGGCGGATCTGCCGCCCACGCACGCCGCCTTGGGCATTAAGACGGTCGATACAGGCCTTAAGCCCGTCGTACGCCGGTTGGCCGATATAAGCGAACACGCCGGACGTTACGGCAATCGTGCCAATCAGAATTTCCGTATCCGTGACGCCTTGGGAAACCTCTCCGGTTCCTGTCGCGGGTGGCTGCCCTGTCTGATTCCCGGCGGGGGGCGACGAGGTTGCGGGCGCGGCGGTTTTGGGCGGGTCGCTGGCGCGGCATCCGCCCATTGCGGTCGCAAGGCAGATCGCCGCCACAACCAGCGCGATGATTTTCTTCTTGTTCATGTGGATTCTCCTTCTATGTTTATTTATTGTCCGCTGATTTATGGGATTCGTGCCTGTTTCTTCCCGGATAAGCGCCAAGCGGGCTTGTACGTCTTATCAGCCCACCCCTAAATAGGCTTCCTGAACCTTTGGGTTATTCTGGATTTCCACGGGAGTTCCAATGGCAAGCATTTTGCCGAAAGAAATGGCGCAGACCCGGTCACAGATTCCCATAACAAGGTTCATGTCATGCTCGACAAGGAACACGGTGCAGTCAAAGTCATCGCGAATAGAAAGGATAATCTCGCCAAGTTCCTGCGTTTCCGCTTCGTTAAGACCGGCGGCCGGTTCGTCAAGTATGATGACCTTGGGGTTTGACATAAGCGTTCGCGCAAGTTCAATTTTCTTCAAAACCCCGTAGGGCAGGCCAAGCGGATAGGACTGGGCGTAGGCGGCGATACCCAAGCGGTCAAGCAGCTCCATCGCGCGGACGCGGCAGACCGCCTCTTCGTCTTTATACGTCTTGCTGTGCAGGAGTTGACCGGCCAGTCCCGTGCTGAAAATGGAGTGCGCGCCCAAAAGCAGGTTTTCAATCACCGACAGGAAATAGACCAGCTCCACATTTTGGAATGTCCTTGATATCCCCGCCTTGATTATGTCGTGCGTGTTGTAATCCACAAGATTGACAAGGCTTCCAAAACGGTCGCGGTAATAGATCTTTCCGTCGTTGGGCTTGTAAAACTGCGTGATGCAGTTAAACACCGTCGTCTTGCCCGCGCCGTTCGGCCCTATCAGTCCGAATATCTCCCCTTTTCGGACATCAATGCTTAAATCATCCACCGCCTTAATACCGGAGAAATACATCTTCAGATTCTGTATATTCAGCACGCTTTCGTCACCGAACGACGCCTTGTCAACTTTGCTCATGGCGTTTATCTGTTTGTCCGCGGAGTCAAACCTGACGCGCAGTTTCTCGTTTTTCGCGTCAAGCTTGGCCTTCAGCGAGTTAAGCGCGCTTTGCTTGCCGCGTGAAAGCGTTTCGGTCAGTTCCGAAAGGCGCGCCTCCTCCTGTTTGGATGCCTGTTCGTAAAGCGCGGCGCTTTCTTTGGGCGCGGGGGTTTTGTCGGCACCTTTGAAGCGCGTCTTCAGGGTGTTTTCATACTCGGCGCGCCGCGTTTCAAGCAGGGCGTTCGCCGCGTCGCGGTTTTCGGCGGCCTTGGCCTCGCCAAGTTTCCCGACAGTGTTCAGATAGGTCTGCTTAACCGCCCTGCGCCGCAGGGAATGCTTGAAATCAAAGGCTCTCATACCCCGCTCGATAAGGGCGGCGCTGCGTTCGGCCTCGCTTAACGCGGCCAGTTCCAGCGGATACAGCCGTTTTCTGGCGACAAGGGTCTGCTTGCGCAAAATCTTCTCATGCTTCTTGTCAAGCTTTGCGTCGGCAACGATAACGCGGTTCCGGTTGAATTCCATTTGGACGTACGCCTTGTCCCGCTTGCCGACAATCCTCTTGAACGCGCCGTTACGATTCATCAGGGCCATACTTCTTCAACCTCCTCATGTAAAAGAACGTCTGGGTTTTCTGTTTCAGACTGGTCAGCATCCACATAAGCCCGCCGGGGTATTTCATCACTATCAGGATAATAAGGAAGCCCATAAAGAAGACGGCGGCGGTGGGGTTGTTCGCGAAGAAGGGTATATTGTCAAGGATAGCCAAGTCCAGACAGAACATCAGGAACGACCCCGCGATAACGCCGACGGGCTTGGCCGTGCCGCCAATAATAACCGCGACCAAAATATTCATTGCAAGCGTAGTTGTCCAGGTATAGGGGCTTGACGAGGCAATCGAGGCGATGTACAGCGCCCCGGACACCATTGCGTACACCGTCGCGATAACAAAGGCAAGCACGCGGTATTTAAGCAAATGAATCCCCATCGCCTGGGCCAGCGACTCGCTTTGGCTCATACCAAGCATCGCCCGGCCAATTGTGCTGTTAATAACGTTAAGGGTGAGGATGATTAGCAGAAATGTTACGGCAAGCACCACGAAGTACATTGTTTCACGGTTGGTTTTAAAAAGGAACAGCAACGTGGGGAAAGGCACCTGCGTAAGTCCTGACGGCCCGCCGGTAAAGGGGTTCGGCAGCACGAACATGGTATACATGATATAGGACAGTGCCATTGTGACAATCATAAGGTGAATGCCCTTCGCCCGCAGGGAAATCACGCCGACGACAACGCCGATTATTACCCCTGCCACCGCCACGACGGCAAGATAGAATACAAACGGCAGATCCAGCAGTTTAAGCAGATTCCCCGCGATATAGGTGCCAAGGCCGATAAACGAGCCGGTCCCCAAACTAAGCAGTCCCGACATCATAAGCAGTATGCCCAGTCCAAGCGCGGCGACGGCAAGGATCATCGTGGTGTTGATCGCCTGACTGACAGTCATGCTTATAAGGTCGGTGAACATGTGCAAAAGCTGGACTATGATCAGCAGGATCATCAGCACGATATACCCGAAAAAGGGATGGCGGGCAATCCGCTTCAGGTAATGTGGCCTACATTCTTTTGCCAACGCTTCATAGTCATTTTTCAGCATAGCGTCACACCTTCTTTCTCGTTTTCGTGCCGAACAGCCCGGTCGGCCTTACCAGAATAAACAGCATGACAAGTATATACATCATGCCGTTCGCCCAAAGCCCGTCTATCATCGCGAGGAAAACAAGCAAAACCGGAATCAGGGCCGCGCCAATGGCCGGCCCATAGAAGGAGTTGTATCCGCCCACGATAAACGCAAGCAGCGAGTTGGCAAGCACCGTGGCAAGCATCGTGACGGACACAAGCGAGGTCTGCGACGCGTAAAGCACCGCCGCAAGCGCGCCGCAGGCGCTTGAGATGCCCCAGCTTAACGCCGTCATAAGGTCGGTGTTTACCCCCATCATGGACGCGACCACCTTGTTGGAGGCCGTGCCGCGGACGCCAAGCCCCCATTTAGTGAACCGCAAAGCAAGGAAGATAATACCTATTACGACGGCGGACAGAAGGAACACGAAAAGCGCGTTTGCGCTTACATAAAGATCCATGCCAAGGAAAGAGAAATTCAGGTTGCCCATAAAGTACCTTGGGAAAGTGAAGGGGTTAAGCCCGAATACAAGCGGAATGGCCGCCGTGATAAGCACAATAAGGCCGATGGTAATCATAATTCTGCCGCTGCCGCCCGCAATATTGCGGATAATGACGTTGTCCATAATGTATCCCAAGAAGAAGCATATCGCGACGCCGCCCAGCATCGACGTCCACGCGTTGAACCCCGCGTCCCGCAGCAGGAACGCCGCCATAAACGCGCCCACGGTGGATGTAATCGCCTGCGCGAAGTTCACCACGTAGACGGTTTTGAACGTAAGCGACATTCCCACCGTTGTAAGGGCAAGCACCCCTATCTGAAAAATGCTGTTCAAGATAAGCTGAATCGCGTTTTGCAAATCGATCTCCCCCTTTGTTATACTTTTTTCAAGTCGGAAGTCAAGTACCTCTAAAAGCCCCCGCTCCGGCTTTAACCGCTTCGCGGCTGTCAAGCGAGCAAGCTCGCTCTTCGCCGCAGGCGCTTTGCAATGCCGCGGCATAGCCGCCTGTTCGCAAGCGCTGCGCGTGTTTTCGTTCGGCGTAGCCGAACGAAAACACGGGCTTTTAGAGCGTCTGATTTCTACATCCCCGGGAACGGTCTGGAGCTGTTTTGCATGGCCGCTTCAAGCTTCTGGGCAGGAGGCTGATACATCGCGGGTTCTTCGTCTCCGAAACGGATAAACTCTGGGCGTTCCTTCGTAAGCGCCGCCCA
>JAISVI010000167.1 GCA_031271665.1 Oscillospiraceae bacterium | reverse complement strand
AGCGCCCCGGCGACAAGGAAAAAGGCCGCCTGGGAGTAGTCGCCCTCTACGCGGAAGTTATGGGGGGCAAAGCGCTGATTGCCGCGAACAGTAAATTTTTCGTACTTATAATTGTCAATCTCAATGCCAAAAGCGCCCAAACAGGATAAAGTCAAATCAACGTAAGAGCGTGACTCAAGCGGCGAGGAAATGGCAATCTCGCTGTCGCCGCCAAGCAGGGGAAGCGCGAACAAAAGTCCCGTCACAAACTGCGAGCTTACGTCGCCCGGCAGCGTGAACACGCCCGGCGTAAGCGGCCCGCGTACGGTTAAGCCGCCGCCCTCGGCGCGCAGAACCGCGCCGTGTTTCGGGAACTCCTTTTCAAACGGGCCAAGAGGACGGCTTATAAGGCGTCCGCCTCCGCTGAAACGCGTCTCGCCGGCGCAAAGCGCCGCGACGGGAAGCAGGAAGCGCAGTGTCGAGCCGGACTCGTCGCAGTCAAGCGCGCTACGCGCCTGCACCAACGCGCCGCCCGTACCCCGGCAGACAAGCGCGTTTCCCACGCGCCGAAACCGCGCGCCAAGCGCTTTAAGGCACTCCAGCGTGGCGCTTATGTCGCGGGAATCGCCGATATTCTCTAGAACGCTTTCACCTTCGGAAAGGGCCGCGCAGATAAGCGCGCGGTGCGAAACGCTTTTCGAGGGCGGTATCTCCACGCTTCCGGCGGGGAAACGCGATACTGTCTTGGGGGGCATACTACTCAGCTCCTGATAACGAAGTGTTGAAAATTGCGTGTTCGCCTGCAAGGCGAACGAGCGCAGTGCTTGCGAACAGGCGCCTGTGGCGCGGCATCGCAAAGCGCCTGCGGCGAAGAGCGAGCTTGCTCGCTTGACAGCCGCGAAGCGGTTAAAGCCGGAGCGGGCAATTTTCAACATGCCATGAAAACGCTTTCAAGTTCTTTTAATTTTATACTGTGTACAAAAGGTTCGCCGGGGTTTCTCAGCAGGACAAGGGTTACTTCGTCCCCGCCGGAGGAAACTTGGTTCTTTTTATCGCCAAGCATAAGCGGAATAAAATCACACGCGGGGATCTCCGTCTCGTACGGCATGTTATAGCGCCGCAGAAGCCCATGCAGCAGTTCAAGCGTTTCCGGTGAGGTAAGCCCAAGGGCAATCCCCGCGCGCACCGCAAGCGCCGTGCCGATTGCCACGGCCTCGCCGTGGTTATAGCGCGAGTACAGCGTGTACGCCTCCAGCGCGTGGCCGAACGTGTGGCCGAGGTTAAGGGTCATGCGCGCGCCCTTGTCCGACTCGCGCTCGTCGCGCTGGACGATGGCGGCCTTTATCTTTATGTTCTCGAAAACTATTTCGTCGCGGTCTTTGTCAAGGCTTCCGTCCTGAAGAAGGCGCAGCAAAGCGCCGCCGTCAAGCAGGGCGTGCTTTACCACTTCGCCCATGCCCGCCTTTATCTCCCTGTCCGGCAGGGTGTCCAGAAAGGCGGTGTCCGCGATAACGGCGCGGGGCTGGTGAAAGCTTCCGGCAAGGTTCTTGCCCTCGGGGAGGTTAACGGCCACCTTGCCGCCCACAGACGAATCCGTCTGTGAAAGCAGCGTCGTGGGTATCTGGATAAGCGGCGCGCCGCGCATATACGTCGCCGCCGCGAAGCCGGCCAGATCTCCGACCACCCCTCCGCCGAAAGCGATTACGGGCGCGCGGCGGCGAAGTCCCGCGCGGGCAAAGAAGCGCCAAAGCCAAGAAAGCCGCTCCGGGGATTTGCTTCCCTCGCCGACGGGGACGACGGCGACACGTTCGGGGGAGGAAACAAGGGACTCTATTTGTACTTTGTATAATTTATAGACTTTTTCGTCCGTGACCGCAACACCGTCCGTAAACAGCGCGCTGTCCGCGGCGGCAAGCGCCCCGCGCCCGACGCTTACGTCGTAAGAACGCGTCCCAAAAGAAACCGTCAGTTCTTTCAAAGCGTCTTAATCCTCCTTTTATTGTCGCCCGCTATTTGAAGAAAATCCCTAAGCGCCGCGCTGTCGCCGCCTGCAAGCGCGCTTCGCACTTCCTGAAGGTTTTTGATGTATGCGTCAAGCTGTGAAAGCAGGTGCGGGCCGCTTAGGGAAAGAAGTCCGGCCCAAAGCTCCGCGTCGATGTCCGCGATACGGGTGCAGTCGCGGAAAGCGCCCGCCGTATGCGCAAGGGTAAGGTTCTCGGGATAGCTTCTTACAAGCGCGGTGGCGGCGATATGCGGAAGGTCGCTTGAGTACGCGATAAGCGCGTCATGCTCACGCGCGTTATTGACAACTACCCGCCCCGCCCCGACGAACAGCGAAAGTTCGCGCATAAGCGAAAGGGCGTCCTCGTCGCAGTTCTCCGGCGGGACGAGTATAAACCCGGCGTTTTTGAAAAGATTTGCGTCCGAATTGTGAAAGCCGCCAATCTCTTTGCCCGCCATGGGGTGAAGGCCGATATAGCGCACGTTGTCGGGAAGCATCTGCGCAATCATCTGCGAAAGCTGCGTTTTCACGCCGCAAATCTCGCTTACAACACTGCCCGCCTTAAACACGCCGGCACACTGCGCGACGCCGTCCAGTATACCCTGCGGCCCGGCGCAGAAAAGGCATATGTCGGCGTCCTCGACCGCCTTGGTCAAGGACGCGCCCGCGCGGTCGGTTACGCCAAGGTTTTGGGCAAGCGCCGTAATCTCGGGGTCAATGTCCCAACCCGTGATAACGCAGTCCCTGAACCCGCGCAAAGCCCGCGCGAAAGAGCCGCCCATAAGCCCAAGACCGATAACCGAAACCGAATAACGCCCCGACATATTTCGCGCCCTTTCTACAAAAAGTTATAAGCCCATATTCGCTTTTTCCGCGAACACGGGCTTTCAAAGCGCCTTATCCGATGCCGCGTTCCCGGGCAGAAGTTCTGCGCAATCTTACCACAGGGCGGCGGCGCTGTCAAGGATTTTTGCCGGGGTTTTCCTGTGTGGCCGAAGCATGAACGTCCAAGTTGCACAGACAAAACGCAGGGGCGCTTAGACATCCCCTGCGTATTGACGCGCGTCACCGCGCATACAATCCCATATGGGGGGACATGTATGGGGGACTTTTTCGCGTGGCTGGGGCGCGTGAACGCGCATGTGCGCGGCTTTGTTTGGGGGCCGGTGATGCTTGCTGCGTTTTTGCTCGTCGGGCTTATGTTCACGGTGAAAAGCCGCTTTTTCCAAATCCGGCGCTGGCGGGTTTGGCTTTTGGGGACGGTGAAATCCATCGCGCGCGGCGGCGGCAAGTCGCGGGACGGCGCGTCTATATCGCAGTTCCAGGCGATGTCAACCGCGCTTGCGGCAACGGTCGGCACGGGCAATATCGCGGGCGTGGCGTCGGCGATCGCGCTTGGCGGGCCGGGCGCGGTGTTCTGGATGTGGGTAAGCGCGTTCCTTGGCATGATGACGGGCTATGCGGAAAACGCCCTTGGTATCATGTTCCGCAGGAAGGACGTGAAGGGGCGGTGGGCCGGGGGCGCGATGGGGTATATGGAGCGCGGGCTTGGGGCAAGGCCGCTTGCGCTGCTGTACGCGTTTTTTTGCGCCGCCGCCGCGTTCGGCATCGGGAACATGACGCAGGTGAACTCTATTTCAAGCGTTTTGGCCGACAGTTTCCGTGCGCCGCCTCTGCTAACGGGGATAGTGTGCGCGGCGCTTATCGGGCTTGTAATACTCGGCGGTCTGAAGCGCATAGCATCCGTGACAGAAAAGGTCGTACCCCTTATGGTGGCGCTTTACGTTACGGGCGCGCTTTTCTGCGTTTTCGCGAACCTTGGCGCGGTACCCGGCGCGTTCCGGCTTATCTTGTCCCAGGCGTTCCGGGGGCAAAGCGCCCTTGGCGGCGCGGCGGGCTATGGTATCGCGCGCGCCGTGCGCCTTGGAATCTCGCGCGGCGTTTTTTCGAACGAGGCCGGGCTTGGCTCTTCGGTAATCGTCCACTCGGAGTCAGACGCGAAGACCCCCGCCCAGCAGGGGGCGTGGAGCATGTTCGAGGTGTTCGCGGACACGCTTGTGATGTGTACGCTGACGGCGCTTGTAATCCTTACCTCCGGCGTCTACGACATGGGCGCGTACCTTAAAAATATCGGCGCGGGTCTCCCCGTGACCGAGGGCGCGGTGCTGACCTCGGACGCCTTCGCCGCGACGCTTGGCGCGGGCGGGCAGTATTTTATCGCCGTGTCCATAACGCTTTTCGCGTTCGCCACGCTGCTTGGGTGGGGCTATTACGGCGAGCGCGGCGCGGCGTATCTGCTTGGCGAGCGGGCGGTGACGCCGTACAAGCTTATTTACGTCGCCGTTATCGTGGTTGGCGCGGTTTCAAAACTAAGCGCCGTATGGGACATCTCAGACACCTTCAACGGCCTTATGGCTGTGCCGAACCTTATCGCGCTTGTACTGCTGCGCAAAAAGGCGATGGAGGGGATCACATAGCCCCGCCGCCGCGTCAGGCGGGAGAATCCTCAGTCACTTCGTGACAGCTCCTTTGGAAAAGGAGCCTTACGAGGGGACGCAAAGCCTCCTTTCGCAAAGGAGGTGGCACGCGCAGCGTGACGGAGGATTGTCCCCGACAGGAAATGAACAATTGACAATTTGCGGGCGGCTTTGCTTTGTTTTTGCCGCTGTTGCGAAAACCGCTTCTTTCCTGTATAATCAAGGCCGCGCCGATTTTATTGCTGCGGGGGATACATAATGAGCATCTGTGATATGCGCGTCGGCAACGGTTGGGACACCGTACTCGCGGACGCGTTCGCCGCGCCGTCCTATAACAGGCTTGCGCGGTTTCTGGACACACGCTATGACGAAGGGACGGTCTATCCGCCCAAAGAGCAGATATTCACCGCCTTGCGCCTTACCCCGCCGGAATCCGCGCGGGTCGTAATCGTGGGGCAGGACCCCTATATAAACGCGCGTCAAGCGCAGGGCATGGCGTTTTCTGTGCCGCCGGACATGCCGCCTCCGCCGTCGCTTCAGAATATCTATACCGAGATGCGAAACGACCTTGGCGGCGCGCCCGCAACGCCATGCCTGTTCCCGTGGGCGCTTCAGGGCGTGCTTCTGCTTAACGCGGTGTTAAGCGTCGAGGCGGGGAAGTCCGGCTCGCACCACAATAAAGGGTGGGAGGAGTTCACCGACAGCGCTTTGGGCTGGCTTGGTATGCGTGAAAGGCCTTTGGCCTTCGTGCTTTGGGGCGCGCCCGCGCAGAAGAAAGAGGCGCTTATCCTGAACGACGCCCACCTTGTGCTGAAAGCCCCGCACCCGTCGCCCCTGTCCGCCTATCGGGGGTTCTTCGGCTCGCGCCCCTTCTCTAAGATCAACGCGTTTCTGGAAAAGCACGGAGAGACGCCGATAGCGTGGTTTTAGGGGCGGTCGTCCCCGACCGCCCGTAACCCCGGAAAATCCCGCAGGTGCGGGCGACCGAGGACGGTCGCCCCTACATGAGGATACCGGTTTTTGTGCATTTTGTATGTTCACGCGCGAACCTCCGCAAGTTTAATTTCGGGATTGACACGGTTGGCCCCGTGTGCTATGATACATTGCGTCAAAATTAAGGGAGATGAAACCATGACTGCATTTCAAATTGTTCTGCTTGTTCTTCAAATGATCGCCTCGCTGTTCCTGATTTCCGTGGTTCTGCTGCAATCCGGCAAGCGTTCGGGACTGTCCGGCGCTATCGCCGGCGCTGCGGATACGTTTTTGTCAAAAAACAAGTCCCGCAGTTTGGATGCGCGTCTCGCGAAAATGACAAAATGGGTTGCGGTCGGATTTGTTATTTTGACCCTTGGCCTTAACATCTGGGGGTCGCAGGCTGCTGCCTAGCGTTTGTCCCAATCGCATCAAAGACGACTGCCTTCGGTCGTCCGTCCTTTGGTTTTATATGCGGAGGCATACCGAAGTGGTCATAACGGGGCGGTCTTGAAAACCGTTTGACGGCAACGTCACGGGGGTTCGAATCCCTCTGCCTCCGCCACCCATATGTCAAGCCCGCGACACAAAAAAACTGAAAAGTTTTTTGATGTCGCGGGCTTCGGCATTTTTGTTCGTTCAAAATAAATCTCGCAAAGCCTTTACAATATCTTCTGAGGTCATCCGCAAAACTGAAAGCATCCACTTATTGCGACAAACGAGGTAATAAAACGGGATACTGGGCTGTCAGATTATGGCGTCTCGTTCCCACACGACATGCACTCTATCCTTAATATAGTCCCCGGTATGGACGAACATGTTCCACCTCGCATAAAATCCCTTTATTCGATTATATGATGGATTTCGGGAATACCAACAGAAAATGCTGAACCCTTATTCGTGTATTGCTATATTAAATAGAATAGGAGATGTATGTCGAGGGGCAACGAAGAGGCACCCATATGTCAAGCCCGCGACACAAAAAACCTAAAAGTTTTTTGAAATAATTTTCTTCATTCGCAGAATCATAATTGATATTGGTCGATATTTATGCTACAATGTTATTTGTAAAAATTTTTACGATATTCGGAGGCGATGTGATGCTATGAACGTGAGTTATAAGAAACTATGGAAGTTGTTATATCGACAAGAACATGAACAAGATGGACTTGAAGGAGAAGGCCGGGGTTAGCGCCGCCTCAATTGCTAAACTTGGAAAAGGCGAAAATATTACGACTGATGTGTTGCTGAAAATATGCAAAGCCCTTGAATGCGATATTTCAGAGATAATGGAATTATCTGACGAATGATTGCTGGCTTTTCAAACATAGTATTTTTAATTTGCGAGGTGGATTATATGAATCTTGATGATAAATTTCTCGAGTATAGAAATAGCGTTTTTTGCGATAATAACCGATTTCTACTCTCCTCAATAGGCGGTAGTGAGCAAGAAAAAGATCTGACTTTACCTGCAAATTGTAATGGCTATGGTCGTATACGTCATTTTCGAAGGCACATAGCCGATAATTGGTTAAATGACCCGTTACCTATTGATCCTGCCTGTATATCATTAAACCTTACACAGGCGGACATGATTCAAACGCAAGTATTTCAAATAGCCGCTTGCAATGCCAATTGCTGGTATTGCTTTGTGCCTGATAATTTAAAAAAGGCCGCCCCTCATACCTCGCGTTGGTTTTGTACAAACGAAATGCTTGAATTATTAGCCGCAGAAAACTTCAAACCCCAAATAATAGACTTATCTGGCGGTAATCCAGAACTCGTGCCAGAATGGATTGTGCAAACAATGCATTCCCTCGAATTACTCGGATTAGATAAAAGTGTCTATTTATGGTCGGATGATACTCTAACTACTGATTATACATTTAGGTTCTTGCCCAAAAAGGAACTGGAGTATTTTTCCCTGTACAAGAACTATGGTAAAGTAGCCTGTTTTAAGGGATATGATGAAGATTCGTTTTCGTTTAACACAGGATTACCGGAATATCTATTTAACCAACAGTTTAGTCTTTTTAAGCGATATCTTTCTTTGGGCATTGATATCTATGGTTATATTACGCTGACTTCATCTGATAGTGATAAGAATAGGATTTCTTTACGTATTTCAAAGCTAATGGACAGACTCCAAGAAATCCATTTTCTACTGCCTTTGAGAGTTGTTCCACTTAAGATTTCAGTCTTCTCACCTGTTCGGATAAAACTAACTGATATACGGAAGAAGGCACTTGAGAATCAATTTATAGCCATTGATTT
>JAISVI010000131.1 GCA_031271665.1 Oscillospiraceae bacterium | reverse complement strand
GCCGTCACGGCGGCGCAGAAACTGCTTGGCCTTGACCCCGACGGCATTGCCGGCCCGGCGACATGGGGCGCGGTTGTTAAATAGCGCGGCGGCAAAGACATAGAAGCCGTTCCCGCAGGTTGAAGCGACCCCTTGCCTGAACGCGTAAGCGTCTTGCCCGCCGCGCCGCCGCGCATTGACACGGCTGACGCATGAATGTCCAATTTGCACAGACTAGATGTAGGGGCGGTCGTCCCCGACCGCCCGTAACCCCGGAAAATCCCGCAGGTGCGGGCGACCGAGGACGGCCGCCCCTACATGAGGATACCGGTTTTTGCGCGTTTTGTATGTTCATGCGTAAACCGTGCGCGCATTGAAATTACGAATTGCCTTTTTCCGTATTAGGTGGTATTATGTTGCGTGGGTATCCATATTCGCTCTCGCAGCCGGAAAAGTGGTGATAACTTGGTCGCGAAAATACTGTCCCTTGGGGTTTCTGGCATCGGGGGACACGAGGTTTATGTGGAGTGCTTCCTTTCGGGCGGGCTTCCCAGCTTTGACGTGGTGGGGCTTCCGGACGCCGCCGTTAAAGAGTCGCGCGAACGCGTGCGGGCCGCGATGAAGAACTGCGGCTTTGAGTTTCCCATGCGCCGCATAACGGTAAACCTCGCCCCGGCGGACGTGCGCAAGGAGGGGTCGCTTTACGATCTTCCGATTCTGCTTGGGCTTCTGACGGCGAACGGCGAGATTGACGCGCCCGCCCAGGAACTGGCCTTCGTGGGCGAGCTGTCGTTAGAGGGACGCCTGCGCCCGGTAAGCGGCGTTCTGCCCATGGCGCTTGCTTGCGCCCAGCTTGGCACAAAGAAACTCTTCGTCCCCGCCGACAACGCCCCCGAGGCGTCCGCCGTGCGCGAGCTTGAGATATACCCCGCCGAGCATGTGCGCGAAATACTGGCGCATCTGCGCGGGAAAGCGCTTATAGAAAGGTTTCCGCCGATAGAGGACGCCGCCTGCGCGCGGGATTTGCCCGACTTTGACGAGGTGCGCGGGCAGGAAAACGCCAAGCGCGCCCTTGAAATCGCGGCGGCGGGGGGACATAACATACTGCTTATCGGCCCGCCGGGCGCGGGCAAGTCGATGCTTGCGAGAAGACTGCCCTCTATCCTGCCGGACATGAACCGGGAAGAGGCGCTTGAGGCCACGGCGATACATTCGGTGGTCGGGCTTACCTCGCGGGACGAGCCTATACTCAGAAGCCGCCCGTTCAGAAGCCCGCATCACTCCATCTCCGCCGGGGGTCTTGCCGGGGGCGGCGCGGTACCCAAGCCGGGGGAAATAAGCCTTGCGCACCTTGGGGTGCTTTTCCTTGACGAGATGCCCGAGTTCCCTCGCGACGCGCTTGAAACCCTGCGCCAGCCCATGGAGGACGGGGTGCTTACGATTTCGCGCGTGGCCGGGATGTACACCTATCCCGCGCGCTTTATGCTTGTGTGCGCGATGAACCCGTGCAAATGCGGCTGGTACGGACATCCGTCGGGCAGGTGCAAATGCGGCGAGGAGTCGGTGCGTAAATACTTCGGGCGGGTGTCCGGCCCGCTGCTTGACCGTATAGACCTTCAGGTAGAGGTCCCCGCCGTCAGTTATGAAGAGCTTTCGGGCCGCCCGGAGGGCGAGGCAAGCGCCGTTATACGCGCGCGTGTCAACGCCGCCAGACTGCGCCAGCAATCGCGCTATGAGGACAAGACCATGTGCAACGCCCGCCTTACCACCGCGCTTCTGGAGCGGGACTGCGGCCTTGACGAAAAGGGGAAGGCTCTTATGGAGTCCGCGTTCACGCGCCTTGGGCTGACGGCGCGGTCATATACGCGCATACTGAAAGTGGCAAGAACCGTCGCCGACCTTGCCGAAAGCCCCGCCATAGAGTCTCCGCACCTCGCCGAGGCGCTGCAGTTCCGGCAGTACAGACATCCATGAAAAGAGCTGTTTGCGGGGGCGGGGCGGCCGATGGACGCCCGCCAAACGTCATATTTATCAATAGGCCAATGATAACAGCGGGAGGTCTGCCCCATGCCCTTTGCGGATAAAATGAGCGCGTTCGCGCCGTCGGTGTTTGTACGGCTTGAAAAAGAGCTTGACGCTTTGCGAGCCGAGGGGCGCGAGATAATTGACCTTTCGGTCGGAACGCCGGATTTCCCGCCCGCGGGGCATATAATGGACGTCCTTCGTGACTGCGCGTCCGACCCGGACATGTACAAATACGCGATACGCGACTATAACGAGCTTACGGACGCGGCGGTGCGATGGTATAAAAGGCGCTATGGCGTAAGCCTTGAAAGGGAGAATATCTGCGGCCTTACGGGTTCGCAGGACGCGCTTGCGCATCTGCCCCTCGCGCTTCTGAACCCCGGGGACACCGCGCTTTTGCCCGATCCGGGCTATCCGATGTTCCGCACGGGCGTCCTTCTTGCAAACGCGGAGATTTATACCACCCCGCTTTACGAGGAAGGCGGATTCCTGCCGGATTTGGAAGCGATTCCGCGGGACGTGGCGCAAAGGGCGAAGCTTCTTTTTATAAGCTATCCCGCAAACCCGATAGGGCGGCTTGCGCCGGACGGTTTCTTCGAGCGGGCGGCGCGTTTCGCGAAGAAGCACGGCATAATCGTGCTGCACGACAACGCCTATTCCGAGCTTACCTTCGACGGCCGCCTTGGCGGAAGCTTTCTGTCCGCGCCGGGCGCGATGGAGGTGGGCGTCGAGCTTAACTCGCTGTCCAAGTCCTATAACCTGACCGGGGCGCGCATATCCTTCGCGGTCGGCAGGGCGGACGTTGTGGCGGCGCTTGCCCGTATGAAGTCGAATATAGACTATGGCATCTTCCGCCCCGTGCAAAGGATGGCCGTCGCGGCGCTTGACGGTCCGCAGGACAGTTTGGATGCCCTCCGCGCCGCCTATCAGAGCCGCCGGGACGCGCTTTGCGGCGCGCTTGCCCAAGAGGGGTGGCATATCGAAAAGCCCGAAGGAACCATGTTCTGCTGGGCAAAGCTGCCCGAGTACGCCCCGGACAGCGGGGAATTCGCGCTTAACCTCCTGCGCGCCACGGGCGTGGTCGTCGTCCCCGGAATAAGCTTCGGGGATTTGGGAAACCGCTATGTCCGCATCGCGCTTACCCAGACGGAAGAGCGTATACGCGCCGCATGTGAGAAGATAGGGAGACACTTGAGGCAATTGACAATGAACAATTGACAATTGACAACTAGATACCTCTAAAAACCCCCGCTCCGGTTTTTACTGCTCGCGGATGTCTTCGGGTTTTTAGAGCGTCTGAATTATTGTGGGGGTTTGTTTCAGAAGATGAAGAACAAGAGTATACGGACGCTTATTATCACGCTTGCGGTGTTTTTGGCGCTTGGCGGGACTTTGCTTGCGGTCGCCGACCGGTATTGGATCGCTCATCCCGAGCCTGTCCCAAACCAGCCCGTTATCCCCGCCCCGTCGCCGTCGTCGGTTTCGTCGCCGCGTCCTACGCAGACGGCTTACTCGCCGTCACAGACGCCCGCCCCCACCCCGGAACCGACGCCCGCCCCCACGCCCTCGCCCGTGCTGTCGGGGGATTTCCTTCACGAGTACGAGGACGAGGGCGTGACAATCCGCGTTCAAAAGGTCGAAACCGGCGAGGGGCAGGAAATGGTGACGCATTTCGCGGCGGAGGTTTGGGTGCGGGATATGACGCGCCTTACCACGCATTTTGCGAAGGACACCTTCGGCAAGAATTATCTCGAGCGACCCTCTCCCCTGTCCTCGCGCCTTGGGGCGCTGTTTGCCGTAAACGGGGACTTTTACGGCATACGCGACGACGGCATTATCATCCGCAACGGCGTGCTGTACCGCGACGCGGCCGCCAGACAGGGCGCGGCCCTTTGCGCGGACGGGCGGCTTATCGTCTACGAGGAAAGCGAAGTCACCGCCGTGGGGCTTTTAACCGAGGGCGTACGGGACTCGTTTTCGTTCGGGCCCATCCTTGTCCGTGACGGCAAGGCGGAAACTGAAATGAAAACCAACGTCCGCGGCCTTAACCCAAGAACGGCGATCGGAATGATCGAACCGGGACACTTCCTTTTCGTGGTTGTTGACGGCCGGCTTAAGGGCTACAGCCGGGGCATGAGAATGGAGGAGCTTGCCGGGCTGATGGCGGGCTATGGCTGCCAGACGGCCTATAACCTTGACGGCGGCGGCACCTCGACCATGATATTCGACCAGACCCTTGTAAACCGCCCGCTTGGAAAAGAGAAAGAGCGCTCGTCAAGCGAGATTATTTATATCAAGTAAGAGGAAGGTTCAATGACGATTCTAATCCCCGCGTACGAACCGGACAACCGTATGACCGCGCTTCTGCGCCGCATACGGGAAAGCTGCGACTTTAAAATACTTATCGTTGACGACGGCAGCGGCCCGGATTACCGCCGCCTTTTTGAAGAGGCGCAGGCTTTGGGCTGCACGGTTCTTACCCAAGAGCGCAATATGGGCAAAGGGGCGGCTCTGCGGCGCGGCTTTAAGTGGCTTACGGAAGAAGGCGAGGACGGCAAACCGCGCGAAACCCGGGGCGTTGTCTGCGCCGACTGCGACGGGCAGCACACAGTGCCGGACATCCTGCGCGTCGCGGAGAAGGCGCTTGAGAACCCGGGCGCGATGGTACTCGGAAAGCGGGATTTTTCCTTCGGCAGGGGGCCGGACGGCGCGCCGCGCGCGGTGCCTAAGCGCAGTATGCTTGGCAACACCGTCACGCGCAAGGCTTTCGCGCTTGTCGCGGGCGTACAGGTCTATGACGCGAATACCGGGCTGCGGGCCTATACGGCGGATATGCTTGGCTATCTGTGCGAAGTGCCGGGCGACAGGTTCGAGTACGAGATGAATCTTCTTGTATACTCCGGGCGCGACGGCATAGAAGTAATCGAGATACCCATAGAAACGGTCTACGAGATAGACACACACACCTCGCATTTCCGCACGGTAAGGGATACAATCCGCGTAAGCGCGGCGCTTCTGCGCTTCTGCGTCTCTTCGGCAATCGCGTTTCTTGCCGATACGGGGCTTTATTTCCTTTTCCTCGCGCTGTTCGCGCCGTACGGCCTTGGGCGCGACGCATCTCTGCTGCTTGCGGTTATGCTTGCCCGCGTTATAAGCGCGCACCTTAACTTTTATCTGAATATGCGCTTTGTGTTCCGGGGCGGGGGGCGCGCCTCCTACCCGAAATACATCGCGCTTGCCGGTGTCATTATGGCGGCGAACTACGGGATTCAGCTTCTGTTCATAACCGCCCTTGGCTGGCCGGTAGCCGCAGTAAAGTTTATCACCGAGGCGCTTCTGTTTTCGGCAAGCTTCCTCGCGCAGCGCATGTTTGTATTCAAACGCGGAAGGGCGGCGCGGGCATGAGCGTTCAGATTTTCGGCAAAGCGAAATGCTTTGACACAAAAAAGGCCGAGCGGTTTTTCAAAGAACGCGGGGTAAAATACCAGTACGTCGATTTGCTGAGATACGGCATCTCTATGGGCGAACTTAAAAGCGTCCGCGCCGCCGCCGGAAGCATAGAGGCGCTTTTAAGCGACAAAGAGGACGTATCGGGCGTCACGTGGCTTTCCTTCGAGCAGGACAAGCTTGAAAAGCTTTATGACGACCCGCGCCTTCTGAAAACCCCGATAGTCCGAAACGGGAAACGCGCCGCCGTCGGGCATATGCCGGAAATGTGGGAGAAACTC
>JAISVI010000116.1 GCA_031271665.1 Oscillospiraceae bacterium | reverse complement strand
AATGCGCGTATAGTTATTGTGCATTAAAAGGGAAGAGAATCACGGCATGTTAAGTTGAAGGGAAATGTTTATGAAAAGATATCTTTTTATCGGTGTTCTTTCCATTCTGCTTGGGCTTTTACCGTCGTGCAGTGACGGCAATACCCCGACGCATATGCCGGAGATGAAAGATATCGCATTTATTCCGACAATTGCGCATTATTCCTTTGCAAGCGATGATATTCTGGCGGTTGATGTTCGTTATACCAGTAAGATTCAGCCCCGAGAGAATATTTTGCACAACTTCGAGATAGTAAGCGAAGATATAAAGACGTCAAATTTTTACCTTTCTACGAAAGCGGAGAACATACATGGTACAGAATACGATATATATTCTGTGTACTTCGAGATGGAACTGCCTCATGCGGGGGAGTATTCTTTTTCAAAGGTACGCTATAACATTGGCGGCACAGTATACGAAAATAACGTGGGAGAGTACACGATAAGCTTTTATGAAGAATCCAAAGACAGCCATAATATATCATTGGAGGATTTCACGATTGGAGCGACTGTGTTTGGCAGATATTCGGCGGAGCTTACTAATGAAGGAGATAATTTAGTTGTTGATAATATGTTGATTGGCGGAATATCAAAATTCTATGACACGAAGGTAGTTACCTTCGGCGAAACATACGCCCGCAACGGTTTTAATACTTTTGACGAAAGTGACGATATGGAGATAGAAGAAAACCAAACACGCGGAGTTCTTATTCACTTTCAGCCAAAAGAGGAATGGAAGGGTTATGTATTGCTTAAACCGGCGATACAGTATTCCAGAAACGGCACGCAGGGGACATATCCATTAGAAAGTGCGGTTTTTGATCCCCAACTCTCAAGCGAGGATTTTCTTGAGTTAATGCGTGAATGAAACTTGGCTTGCGGCAATCCTAATGTGCCGTATTTATACCGGCCGCCCCGTATGCGTTTTCGCGTATACGGGGCGGTTTTATATTAAGGCTTCCTTAATTTCATTTAGAACGCTGTTTACGGCTTGACTGCTCCGCCTCGCGCACGGTAATCATAAGCCGGACCAAGTAGTTGTCTTCGGAAACGCTTACCTCGTTAAGCGGGTATTCCTCATAGGCGTCGCCGCATATCTCAAACCCGCTTTCCTCTATGTACCCGATAAGCCGCCTGTATAACTCGTCCGTCTGACCGTACCCGCCCCGCGCGTAGCCTATGGCGTAAAGCGCGGCGGGGCGTTTGTCAAACCCCTCGGGGTTGTAGAAATAATAGCGGTCAGGCCAGCGGAAGTCGCCGCGCTTAACGCGCTCTTCGGATATGATGCCCCACACGGGGTAGTTAAGGCTTAAATCGGGGCAGTTTTCCTTCATGGTCTGATAAAAATCAACCAGATTATCATACGGCGTCTTGCCGCTGTAATCGTTCAGATTCCCGCGTATTATCGCCTCGGCGGGCAGGAACGTAACGGTCATGGCTTCTTCGTCCGCCTCTGAAACGGACTGAATCATATTCCTAAGCGTAAGCAAAAGCTTCCGTGCTTGGGCCCAGTTGCTTATCGTGCCGTCAATCTTCTCGATTTGCGCATTCAGAATCTCGGTCATTTGCTGCGGGGTGCGCCGGGCCATAAGCGACTTTATCTCCGCCAGCGACATGCCAAGCTCCTGCATGATGCGTATCACGTTTACCGAGGCCAGTTGCTGCACTGAGTAATAGCGGTAGCGGTTCTCGCCGCGCAGCGCGGGGGAAAGCAGACCGATTCTGTCATAATGATGCAGGGTGTCGCGCGTGACCCGCGACAAAGTGGCGAAATCCCCCACAGAAAGCCGCTTGCCTTCTTTCATGTTATCATTTGTCCCTTCCCTGTGATACGCATTGCCGTTACGGCAGTTTCCGGTACTTCGATTATGGGCATGTTGAAAATTGCCCGCTCCGGCTTTAACCGCTTCGCGGCTGTCAAGCGAGCAAGCTCGCTCTTCGCCGCAGGCGCTTTGCGATGCCGCGGCATAGCCGCCTGTTCGCAAGCGCTTCGCTCGTTCACCCTGCGGGCGAACACGCAATTTCCAACACTTCGATTATAATGCCGCGACGGGGCTTTTTCAATAGCGATAACCACCAAAAAAACTGTCGTCCAACCCAAATGTTTCCCGGCGTAAAGCACAATCGTAAAGCACAATGCCGGGTGGTATATCTATGCCGCAAAGCCTTGATATACAAAGAAAAATGGTTTTTTGAAATTTATATAATTTCCCTGTTGACACTCGTGCGGCACGATGATTTAGACTTATAAAAATATCTGCGCTGGGGTTTTTAATTCCGGGGGAACGTCTTGCTACGGTAACAGAGCGTTCCCCGCCGCAGAGAAGTTCTTTGAACGGGGTGGGCTTTGTGGACAATCGCAGAGAAAAGGCGTGGATCGACCTTAAAAAACTCAGGACAGATCACGGGTGGCGGCAGACGGAAACGGCGGAGAAGCTTGGCGTTTCACGGGAGTACGTATCCGCCATAGAAAACGGCAGGCGCGGTATCTCCATGACGGTAATGGACGCGATTATCCGCGTTTTCGGCGTACCGTATGAAGATTTCTTCAGGGCATAGACCGCGCCGCCGCGACTTCAGCTAACCTAAAAAAACAAGGGAGGGACTGCGTTATGAAAATACGCGCAAAAATTTTGGCAGGATTCTTGGGGGCTGTTCTTTTCAGCGTAATCCTTGGCGTGGCAGGAATCGGCTCTACCAACGCGCTTGCGGGCATCGCGGCGGAACTGAACGCGCACCAGTCGGAAAGCGCCGGTATCTCAAGCGTGCTTAACGCGCACTATGTCTGGCTTCAGGGGCTTACCGAATCCGTTTTGAACGGAACCCGGTTCACCGGCTCGCTGGATTCCACGACCTGCGCGCTTGGCAAATGGCAGACGAGCGGCGAGGCACAGAGGATAGACGACCCGGAAATGCTTGAAATGCTTGAAGACCTTGAAGCGCCCCACGCGTTTATCCACAGCGAAGCCGGGAAGATTGCGGACAGCATAAGCGCCGGGGACAGGGAACAGGCCGTGCGTCACCTTAACGAAACAATCCTGCCCGCGACGCAGGAGGTTATCGGCATACTGTCCGGCATGGAAGGGCGGTACACCGAACTGACGGCGGAAAAAAACGAGGAAAGCGCCCGCGTAAAGTCGCTTGTCACGTTCGTGAACGCGGCGCTTATCGCCGTCGCACTTATGACGGGCGTCCTTCTCGCGTTTTTGGTTGCAAATGTCGTAAGCAAACCTCTGACTGTGCTGACCGCGTTTATGAAACAGGCGGGAAGCACGGGCAACATTGTTCCAAGGCCGGAGGATTTACGGCTTATCGGAAAATTCTCGGCACGGAAGGACGAGCTTGGGCAGACGATTGTCGCCACGGACGTCTTCCTCAAGCGGATTAACGCGGTAAGCGACGTGCTGCGCACGATTTCCGAAGGGGATCTTACCGCCGCCCTCGCGCCCCTTTCCGAACAAGACGTGCTTGGGCTTTCAGTGCAAAGAATGTCCGATAATCTAAGCGGCATGTTCAGTGAAATCAACATGTCGTCATCGCAGGTTTCCACGGGGGCGCACCAGATCGCGGACGGCGCGCAGGCTCTCGCCCAGGGCGCGAATGAGCAGGCCGCCTCTATAGAAGAGCTTTCAAGCGCCATCGCTGAAATAGCCCAGCGAACCAAGAACAATTCGGACATGGCGGCGAAGGCCGCGAAGCTTGCGGGCGAAATCAAGGTAAACGCGGAAAAGGGCAGTACGCAGATGGACGAAATGATGCTTGCGGTGAAGGAAATCCACGCGGCAAGCCAGTCAATAAGCACGGTAATGAAGACGATTGACGACCTTGCGTTCCAGACGAACATCCTCGCGCTGAACGCCGCGGTAGAGGCGGCGCGCGCAGGGCAGCACGGCAAGGGATTTGCCGTGGTAGCCGAGGACGTGCGCAGTCTTGCCGCGAAAAGCGCCAACGCGGCGAAGGATTCGGAAAACCTTATCGCGAATTCGATAGAGAAGGCCGGGCTTGGCGTACGCATCGCGGTAAGCACCTCGGAAAGCCTTACCGAGATAGTGGCCGGCGTAAATGTCAGCAGTGACCTTGTGGCGGAAATAGCAAGCGAGTCCGAGGCGCAGTCGGCGGGCGTATCCAAGATAAATTCCGGGATTGACCAAGTCGCGGCGGTTGTACAGCAAAACAGCGCAACCGCAGAACAGGCCGCCGCCGCGTCGGAGGAAATGAGTTCGCAGTCCGCCATGCTGCAAGAGCTTATCGCGCGCTTTAAGGTAAGAGGCGATTCCCGGGGCGGCGATTTGCCTGCAGGGCGCGGAAAAGCCATGCTGAAAGCGCCGGGTTATCCCGCCGCAAGCGGCAAATTGACGGGTGATTTTGGTAAATACTAGGAATTAACGGCAATTCTAAGGCATGTTGAAAATTGCCTGTTCGCCAGCGCTTCGCGCGTTCGCCTTGCAGGCGGACATGCAATTTTCAACGCTTCGTTTAAGGAAGTGGACGAGATGGAAACGCACAGTAAAACCGAATACAGGCTTGACGAGCATATGCGCATGATTATGGATACCATACCGCTTGCCGTAGTTGTGGCGGAACCGACGCTGAGGGTGCTTGACTGCTCGCAGTACGCGATTAAGATGCTTGGAACCGCAAATAAACAGGAATTCCTGCGCCGGTTTATAAGCCTTGTACCGGAATATCAGCCCGACGGGCAGGAATCACGCGAGAAAATGACCGGATTTGTCAAAGCCGCGCTGGAAAACGGCCATGTCCGGTTTGATTGGGCGCACCTGACGGCGGCCGGGTTTATGATGATGCTTGACGTATCATTGACACATACGACGCTTATGGGCAGTCCCGTTGTCGTCGGTTTCGCGCGCGATACGCACAACGAGCGGATGTTAATGGACGGTATTGAACAGCGCGACAGCCTTCTGGCGGCACAGACGTATTTGTATGATTCCGTCATGAACTTAATGTCTTTCCCGGTTCGTGTCGCGGACGCGCAGCTTAACTGGACTTCGGTGAACACCGCCGCGGAAAGACTGTTCGGCATAACGCGCGAGGACATGCTTGGCAAGCCGTGCGACCAGAGAAAATTCTGCGTATGCGGCACCGACAACTGCTGTCTTCAGCGGGCGAAGCGGGGACTTATGCAGACGTTCTTTGACCACGAGGGCCGCTCGTATCAGGTGGACGTCAAGATTTTCAACAACGCCGAGGGAACTCCCCTTGGCTATATCGAGATGATTCACGATATCACCGAGGCCGCAAGCTCCGCGCGGCGGCAGGCGGATATGGAGAAGGAAGTTATCCGCACCCAAGCCGAGGGGCTGTCGTTTGAGGTGGGCGCGAAAACAAGGGAGATACATAACCTTCAAAGCGCGATGATAAGCGGCTTTGCCGATTTGGTCGAGTTCCGCGACAAGTCCACCGGCGGACATATAATGCGCACCCAACTGTATATGAAGGCGCTTATAGAGGGGCTTGCGGAAAAGGGGCGATACCGCGAGGAGATATCTTCTTGGGATGTAGAGAACGTACTGCTGTTGTCACAGCTTCATGACATGGGGAAAATCACTATTTCCGACACAATCCTTAATAAACCCGGAAGGCTTACCCCGGAAGAGTTTGAGATTATGAAAACCCATGTACAGGCCGGGGTAGACGCGATTAACCAAATCCTTCAGAAAACCGAAGAACACCAGTTTCTGCGGCACGCCCTGAATATTATCGGCTCTCACCACGAGCGATGGGACGGCAAGGGGTATCCCAACGGGCTTGCGGGCGGGGAAATCCCGCTGGAGGGGCGCATTATGGCGGTCGCGGACGTATACGACGCGCTTGTCTCTTGGCGTCCGTACAAAGAACCCTTTTCGCATGAGGCGGCGGCAGAAATAATCGAAAGCGGCGCCGGGTCAAGCTTTGACCCCGTGCTTGTGGATGTTTTCCGCGATGTGAAAGACCGGTTTCAGCGCATCAAGGAGGAAAACGGCGAGGGGTAAGAACAGACGGTGGAAAGAATAATTTTCATACGCATGGACTCGCTGTTCCCGGCTTTGTTTTGGGGGAACGTCATCGCGTTTATGTACTTGACTGTCTGGCATGGAAAGAAAGCCGGAATGAAGGAGAAATATCTTTCAAACCTGCTTATCCTTGCCCGGTTCTGCCACGCGTTTTATTACTTTGTCGCGTCCGGCCGGGGAATACTTCCCGACCTTATCTCGGTGAATATGGGCAACACGCTTCTGTTTGCCGGGTTCTATTTTGAAGGGCGGGCAATCCTGCGGGTCGTCAAGGAAGACTCTAAAGCCACGGACGCGGCGCTTCGCGCAATCCTTGCCGCCGCCGTAATCGCCTTTAACGCGGTAGAGCTGTTCGCGCCGATGGGCGGTATACGTATCACAATGGCGTCGGCGGGCGTGTTTGCGCTTATGTTCATGCCCGTCCTGTTCATGCTGATCTCGCGCCACTCCGGCAGATACACACGGCCAAGCGGCGTTTTTTACGCGTTTTTTATGCTTGGCTTGATTGCGCGGGCATGGTACGGTGTGCAGGATCAGACGATGGATATACTTACCACAAACATAATACAGTCGCTGACCTTCCTCGCGCTTCTGCTGCAGATTATTATCGCGCTGCCCTCTTATACGATGATCATCAAGGGTTACGCGGACGAGGCGCTTATCCTGATGGCGACTACCGACCGGCTTACCGGCGCGACCAACCGCCATGCCTTTATGGACGCGGCCGCGATTATATTCAGGAACGCGGTGCGCGCCGGGCAACCCATATCCGTTCTTTTTTTGGATGTTGACAATTTCAAGCAGATTAACGACACATACGGACACGCCTTCGGAGACGCGGTGCTGGCGCGTTTGGCGGCGCTTATTGACAAAAGTCTGCGCGAAAGCGATTTAAGCTGCCGCTACGGCGGCGAGGAGTTTATGATCCTGCTTCCAAGGGCAGACAGCGCGGCGGCGGAAACGGTGGCAAAGCGGATTGTGGACGAGGTTCGCGGCGCGCGTTTTGAGGAACAGCCCGAGTTTTCCTTTACCGTTAGCATCGGCATTTCATCCCGCGTCCCGCTTTCCGAACAGGAGATGGACGACGCTTTCCGCTCCGCCGATAAGGCGATGTACCGCGTTAAGCAGGCGGGGCGCGACGGCTACGCCGTGAATATCGGCAAAAGCGATATTCCTTTGGACATCGCGCGCTAGGCGCGGCGTCATGCCGTGGGGATAACGGACGCGCGTGCCGCATACTATAATCCCTGATACAGAAACGCGGAAAGCAGGTAGTTTTATGGTAATCATTGCGATATTGACCGGGGCGGCGTCATTCTTCAACTATTTTTGGTGGGTCAACTATGAACTGCCCGGCGCGCTTAAAATAGTCAGCATAGCGGTTCAGGCCGTGCTTATCGTTTTAACGGTTATCGCGGCGGCTCGGTATCGGGGTAAACGCCTGCGGGCGAGCTTCGACAGGGCGGGGTACAGGATTTTCACACTGCCCTTTGCGGTAATATTCGCCTCTATCCTTGGCAATCTGGCGGTGCTTGCCGTTCTGATTCTGCGCGCTGCGGGGACGATTGATTGATTAAGCCGAGACGAGGAAGAGAAAATAAGCTATGCGGGCGGCGATCGGGCTGATACGACGCACAAGGGGGACGGCGGAAGGCTGTCCCCCTTGACGTTATGACAAACCACAGCAGGGGACGCCCAATGGGCATCCCCTGCAAAGCCGCTTCAATATTTGTAGGGCGGTTAGTTTACCCCAGATTCTTTTCAAGCGTGGCCAGCTCGTCGTAAAGCTCTTTGGGGAGTCTGTCGCCGAATTTGTACGAGCCGAACTTCTCGGCGTAGTATGCCTTGATTCCGGCGGCCTCTTCGCGCCAAAGGTCTTTGTCAACGGTCAAAAGAGCCTCAAGCGTTTCCTTGGAGATGTCAAGCCCCTCTACGTTTATGTCCTCCGGCTTGGGCAGGTATCCGATCGGGGTTTCCCGGGCGTCGGCCTCGTTGAAGCAGCGCTTCATAATCCACTCCAGAACGCGCATGTTGTCGCCGTAGCCGGGCCAGATAAAGTCGCCGCTGTCGTCCACGCGGAACCAGTTGACGTTGAAGATTTTGGGCGGGTTGGCGATCTTCTTGCCCATGTCAAGCCAGTGGCGGAAATAGTCGCCCATGTGATAGCCGCAGAACGGCAGCATGGCCATCGGGTCGCGGCGCACGCCGGCGGCAAGCCCCTGGGCGGCGGCGGTGACTTCGCTGCCCATGATCGAGGCGACGAACACGCCGTGCTGCCAGTCGCGGGACTGGTACACAAGCGGCACCGTCTTGGGTCTGCGCCCGCCGAAGACAAGCGCGGAGATCGGCACGCCCTGCGGCGCTTCAAACTCGCTTGAGATACAGGGACACTGGCTGGCGGGCGCGGTGAAGCGGCTGTTCGGGTGCGCGCCCTTGGAACCGTCGGCGCTGTCCCACTTCTCGCCCTTCCAGTTAAGCGCGTTCTTGGGCGGGTTTTTGTCAAGCCCCTCCCACCAGACGGTGTTATCGTCAAGGTTATGCACGACGTTTGTGAAGATTGTGTTGGCCTGCGTTGATTTAAGCGCGTTGGGGTTTGACTTCATGTTCGTCCCCGGCGCGACGCCGAAGAACCCGGCTTCGGGGTTCACCGCCCACAGACGGCCGTCCGGCCCGACGCGCAGCCAGGCGATGTCGTCGCCTACGCACCAGACCTTATAGCCCTTCTTCGCGTAGACCTCCGGCGGGATAAGCATGGCAAGGTTTGTCTTGCCGCAGGCGGACGGGAACGCGGCGGCAAGGTAGCGCACCTCGCCCTGCGGGTTCTCGATGCCAAGAATAAGCATATGCTCGGCCATCCATCCCTCGTTGCGGCCAAGGTAGGACGCGATGCGAAGGGCGAAGCACTTCTTGCCAAGAAGCACGTTGCCGCCGTAACCGGAGTTGATTGACCAAATCGCGTTATCCTCGGGGAACTGAACGATATAGCGGTTCTCCTCTTCAATCCCGGCCTTGGCGTGAAGCCCCTTGGTGAAGTCGGCGGGGTCGGCGCTTGAATCAAGGCACTTAAGGACGCGCGTACCGATGCGCGTCATAATCGCCATGTTCAGCACGACATATATAGAGTCGGTAAGTTCTATGCCGAACTTCGCGAACGGCGATTCCGGCACGGTCATGGAGAAGGGGATTACGTACATGGTGCGCCCCTTCATGCACCCGGAGTACAGAAGCTTAAGCTTGGCGTACATCTCCTGCGGATCCATCCAGTTGTTGGTCGGGCCGGCGTCCTCTTCTTTCCTCGAGCAGATAAAGGTGCGATGCTCTACGCGCGCCACGTCGTTAAGCGCCGTGCGGTGCAGGTAACAGCCGGGCAGCTTCTCCTGGTTAAGCTTCAGTATCTCGCCGGAATCAAGCGACTGCTTGCGAAGCAGGGCAAGCTGCTCCTCGGAACCGTCTATCCAGACGACTTGGTCGGGTTTGGTTATTGCGGCCATTTCGTCAACCCACGCGTTGACGGCCTTGTTCGAAGTCAGTGACATGTATTTTCCCCTTTCGTTCTTTGTGCTTATATGATTTTATCCTAAAAAGGCGGCATATGCAAGGGGGAAATTGCTTTGCCATATTTGGGCGCAAAGACCGTCAAGGGGCGGCATGAAGAAATAAAAGGGTTCAAACAAGACTCTATTCCTTCGGCGATACGGTCAGCCATTCCATGTCGTTGAGAACCAAGTCTTGTCCGGTGATAAGGTCATACTCAACGGCTTCCTTTACGGTCATGACTTGACCGTACCCATAAGGGATGAAGTCTTCAAAGGTTATCATGCACTTATCCGAATAATCTTTCGGAAGGCTGTAAACATACCATTCATCCTCGCATAACACTTCGGTTTCTGTCTGTTCTGGAGGCTCATAATCGGAAAAAGAGACGGCGAAGCTTGGCGGGACTCTGTTGAAGAAAAGCATTTTCTGACTGCTTGTGTAAGTAGACGCAGTTGTTCCGTCTTCTTGCGCGGGCAGATTATATATGGTACTGTTTTCGACGGGCCAAAC
Source organism: Oscillospiraceae bacterium (assembly GCA_031271665.1). Classification (GTDB taxonomy): domain Bacteria; phylum Bacillota; class Clostridia; order Oscillospirales; family UBA929; genus WRLJ01. The sequence continues at coordinate 750 of JAISVI010000116.1, read as the reverse complement.
ATAAAGCCTTGCCATGTCATTAAGAACCAAATCTTCCCCCGTAACAAATCCGCCGTCAACAGCGTCCCTGAGTGTCATTACTCGACCGTCCTTAAATGTAATTTTAAACACGGTCGACCAAATGCTTGAGAAGGTGTACATATACCTATCGTCCTCGCACAACGTTTCCACCGCGGTGTCTGCGTATCCGTTGCCGTAATCTATGGTGAAATTGACGCTTGGCTCGGTCTTGCCAAAGATAATCATCTTTTGCCGATCTGTATATGTAACCATATGGATGTCATTTCCAAACACGCCATGAACATGATAGTCAGAATATATTTCCCAAGGATAGTCTTCCCACGGCATTGGCGCAGGCATTGGCGCAGGCACGGGCGGCACGGGTATCGCGGGTTCATCGGTGCTTGCTGCGGAAGGTTCCGGCGTGGGTCGCGAAGTTTCTGAAGCGGCGCTTGGGTAGGGGGAATTAACGGCAGTGTCCCCCACCGCCGGATTTAAACGTCCGACGGTGAAGGATGCTGCGGCAACAAGGATAAACGCCAACACCAGCGCGCTAGTTTTTATCACGCTGTTTTTCACGGTGACGCCTCCCAAGGACTGTCATCTCTGTGCGGTGTCTGTCTTAATTCTACCACACCCTTACCTAAATTCCAAGCCTTGAAAGGCGGTGATCATCATGACTTGACAAATTCGTCCGATTGGCGCATGCTGTCTTAAGAGGGATGGACTCGTCATGGTCATAACCGCAAC
>JAISVI010000034.1 GCA_031271665.1 Oscillospiraceae bacterium | reverse complement strand
TCCTCTATACAGCAGAACTTTATCTCATTTCTGGCATGACTCAGCCGTTTTTTCATCTTCCATCACCATCTTAATTATATCAAAAAAAGCCCCCTAATGCGAGCTTTTTTGACAGCCTGGGGCGGTCGGGGACGACCGCCCCTACATTTAGTCTGTGCAAATTGGACATTCATGCGTCAGCCGTGAAATCGGTTCTTGTTTCGGCTTGACAAAAATACCAACTTTGGGTATGATGCAAGCGTTGCAATGTTTACAGGGCGCGACGCCCTCGGCGCGCCATCTGAGGCTACGGATTTGTCGTCAGTCTGAGCGTTGTCAAATGCGTTCCGTTTGTCGTGAAAAGGAGGCGGAAGGAGAATGGAAGCCCAGCAAAGCGGCGTTCGCTATACCTATGCCGATTACCGTACGTGGGACGACTCCCAGCGGTGGGAGCTTATTGACGGCGTGCCTTACGCCATGTCGCCGCCGCTGACGGCGCATCAGCGCGTCAGCCGGGAACTGTTCCGTCAAATCGCGGACTTCCTCGACGACAAACCCTGCGAGGTTTTTGCCGCGCCTTTCGGCGTTCGACTGAACGCCGACGCCGAAGACGACACCGTAGTAGAGCCGGATCTGGTTGTAATTTGCGATAAGTCCAAGATTGACGAAAACGGCTGCAACGGCGCGCCGGATTTGATTATAGAGATTCTGTCGCCGTCAACGGCAAGCTATGATAAAGTAATTAAATACGCCAAATACCTTGCCGCGGGCGTCAAAGAATACTGGATTATTGACCCGCGTGACAAAACGGTTACAGTACACCATCTTCATGCAAACACAAACGCCTCGAACTACGGGGCTGCGGGGGAGGCAAGCGTCGGCGTCCTTCCGGGCTGCGTGGTTGATTTGGAAAAGGTTTTTCGGGAATAGACACCAAAATTATTGCCCCAACCCCCTGTAAAGACAGTATTTTACAGGGGGCTGACTGTTTGACAAAAGGCCGCGTATCTAGTAGAATTAAGTCCTTAGCGGAAGAGAGGGGGGCTGCGGGGCTTTGAAATTACTGCACCTTATCGGCGGCGGCGACGTCGGCGGCGCGAAGACGCATGTGATAACCCTGCTTGGACAGCTTTCCGGGGTTTGCGACGTCACGCTTATAAGCTTCCGCGAGGGCGAGTTTGCCGAAGAGGCGCGCAAGGCCGGGATAAATGTCGTCGTGGCCGACGGCTCGCTTTTTTCGGATATGCGCACGGTGAAAAAACACGCCGAGGGATGCGATATCCTCCACTGCCACGGCGCGCGGGCGAACATGGTCGGGGCGCTTATGCGCCGAAGGCTTAAAATACCCGTGGTAACAACGGTGCACTCGGACTATCTGCTTGATTATATGGGTCGGTTTTTCGCGCGGATAACCTATGGGGTTATCAACAAGTTCGCCCTTCGCAGAATGGATTACCGTATCGGCGTGTCGGACAGGATGACGCAAATGCTTATCGAGCGCGGCTTCCGCGCGGAGACGCTTTTTACGATATACAACGGCATGGATTTCTCGATAGGCGAGGGAACGCGCACTAAAAGCGAGCTTGCGGCGGAGCTTGGGCTTGAGTACCGCGAGGGAGATGTGTTTGTCGGCATCGCCGCCCGCTTCGACCCGGTAAAGGACATCGCCACATTTGTCCGCGCGGCCGCGCGGCTTAAGGAAACGTGTCCGCGTATGCGCTTCCTTGCGGCGGGTTCCGGCGGACAAAACGCGTATCTGCGGCGTCTTGCCGCGCAGCTTGACGCCCCGGTCACTTTTCTTGGCTGGCTTGAAGACACGCGGGACTTTTTCCGGCTTGTTGACATAAATGTGCTTACCTCGCTTTCCGAAACGTTCCCCTACGCGCTTACGGAAGGTACGCGTATGCGCTGCGCCACCGTTGCCACGGCGGTGGGCGGGATACCGCACCTTATCGACCACGGCGTAAACGGCTTTCTTTTCGAGCCAAGCGACGACGCGGCGCTTGCGCGGTATATCGGCGCATTGTACGAAAAGCCGGAGAAAATGCTTGAAATGGGGGACAGGCTTCACAATAAGGCAAGGGTAAGTTTTTCGCTTGAAGCGACGCTTACGGCGCAGACGGAGATATACGACGTTATCCTGCGGCGCAGCGCGCGCCCGCGCGCAAAGCGCGACGGGATTACCCTCTGCGGCGCGTACGGCATGGACAACGCGGGCGACGACGCTATTCTGGAGGCAATCCTTCAGGAGATACGCCAGCAGGATCTGGACATACCCGTGCGGGTGTTAAGCCGCAATCCGCTTGAAACGCGCCTTGCCTGCCGCGAGCATACCTTCCACACCTTCAACCTTTTCGCGTTTACCCGCGCGACGCGTAGGAGTACCATATACCTGTCCGGCGGCGGCAATCTGGTTCAGGACACCACAAGCAGCCGCTCGCTGTGGTTTTATCTTTTCACCATCTATTGGGCAAGGAAAATGGGCTGCCGGGTGCTTATGTACGGCTGCGGCATCGGACCCATTGTCGGAGAAAGGAACAGACGCCTTACGACGCGCGTGCTTGACAGGCGCGTGGAGACGATAACCCTTCGCGAAGAGGGTTCGCGCGAGGAACTGAAGCGCATGGGCGTCACAAACCCCCGCATACTTACCACCGCCGACCCCGCGCTTATCCTCACCCCGGCCGAGCCGGAGAAGGTTGACAGCCTTATGCTAAGCCAGCAGCTTCCGCCGGGCGGGCGGTATATCGGCTTCGCTCTTCGCAACTGGCCGGGGCTTGAGGAGAAGGTTGACGCAATCGCACGGGCGGCGGACTACGCCTATCACAGCTTCGGCCTTACGCCCGTGTACATCCCCATCGAGCGCAAGCAGGACATACACGCCGCCACGCTTGCCTCCTCGCGCACCTCCTGCCCGCACATCCTGCTTAGAGAGGCCGGGACGGCGCGCGTGGCCATCGGGCTTATGTGCCGCATGGAGGTTGTCGTGGCCATGCGCCTGCACGCGCTTATATTCGCGGCGGGACAGGGGATTCCCGTGGTGGGTATCGCGTATAACGAGAAGGTGTCCGCGTTCCTTGACTATATCGGGCAGAACCTGAGTACGCCCCTTGAGCAGATAACCGTGGAACAGCTTATACGGCACATCGAGAACGCCGTCGGGGAAATCCCGGACAGGGAAAAGCGGCTTAGGGCGGTGAACCGTCTGCGCGAGAAAGAGAAACTTAATCAGAAAGTGCTTGGCGAAATGCTAAAACCGCAGAAAGGGGCATAATATAACCGTTTTATGAGACAGCTTGTTTGTATATCGAACGCCCCGTGGAACGGACTGCCGAACCGCACGGTTCAGCTTGTAAGCCGCATGAAGAACACCCGCATCCTTTTTGTCGATCCGCCGTCCGGCAAGCGGGCGTGGCGGGAAGAGGGCGAGCATGTCGGCAAAAATATAACGCGCGTCACAGCAAGGCCGATGCCCAAGACCCAAAGCGTATTCGGCCAAAAACGGTTCGCGGGATACCTTAAAAGGCGTTTGGAGGAGTACGCGTTCGCCAAACCCGTGCTTTGGCTTACCGACCCCGCGCAGGCGGGGCTTGTCGGCAGATTTGACCACGGCCCCGTCGTCTTTGACTGTCAGGAGATTCCCGCCCTGGGGGACATGTCCGATAAAGCGGGGGCGCTGCGCGCGCGTCAGACAAGCGGGCTTGTAAGGGCGGCAAGCGTCGTGTTCACCCAAAGCGAAGGGGCGAAAAACGCCCTGTCCGGCGAAAGCGCGAGTGTCATCGTTATTCCCAACGGCGTTGACTATGAGCTTTTCAGCCGCGCGCAGGAAGACACGCCCGCGTTCCCCAACGACCTGTTCACGGTAAAAAATCCGATACTGGGGCATATAGGCGCGCTTGGCGAACATTTGGAGCTTGAGTTTGTGCGCAAGGCCGCGACAGAGCATCCCGAGTGGTCCTTCGTCTTCGTGGGCGAGACCCCGGAAAGCGACGGGGTTTTACAGCTTCAGACGCTTAAAAACGTATACATGCTTGGGGTAAAGCCGCAGAAACAGCTTCCGATGTACCTGTGCCGGTTTGACGTGTGTATAGGCCTTTACAAAAGCGGCGGGCCGTCCGGGGACATAAGCCCGATGAAGCTTTACGAGTATCTGGCCTCGGGCAGACCCATCGTCTCTACGCCGCAGCCGGCCCAGACACTTGACTACGCCGACGTTGTGTATATCGCGGGGACGGCGGACGAGTTTACAGCCGCCTGCCGCAAGGCTTCCGCCGAGCGCGACAAATGGAAGGTGCGCCAGCGCATAGCCTATGCCCAAGCCTCCAGTTGGGACGCCCGCGTTACCGAAATCGAGCGGGCATTAAACGAAAGGGATGTGTTCGCGTGAAAAAGGCCGCGGTTCTGATGGGTTCGGAAAACGACTACCCGTCCGTGAAAAAATGCCTTGAGGTACTTAAGGCGTTTGACATACCGTTCGAGGCGCATGTGTTTTCCGCGCACCGCGCCCCCGAGCGCGTGGCGGAATTCGCGCAGGCCGCCGAGGAAGGCGGCTTCGGCGTTATCGTCGCCGCCGCGGGGAAGGCCGCGCACCTTGCCGGGGCGGTCGCGGCGCGCACGACGCTTCCCGTTGTCGGGCTTCCCGTCGCCGCGTCACAGCTTGACGGGCTTGACGCGCTTCTTTCCACCGTACAGATGCCTTCGGGAATACCCGTGGCGACGGTGGCAATAGGCGGGGCGGAGAACGCCGGGCTGCTTGCCGCCCAGATACTCGCGGTGGGGGACGGCGCGCTTGCCGCGAAAGTAAGGGCGCACCGCGAGGCGCTTAAAGCGGACGCGCTTGGCAAAGACGCGCGGTTTCAGAAAACGCTTACGCAGGAATAGGGGGCAAATCCCATGCACTACGCGGACGACAGACTTCACGAGGAATGCGGGCTGTTCGGGAAAGTGTGCCGAGGCCAGTCGGCGGAATCCGTTATGGACGTGTACGCCGCGCTGTTCGCACTTCAGCATCGCGGACAGCACTCGGCGGGCATCGCCTCGGTTTGCGGTGAACGTATCCACTATAAAAAGGGCGACGGACTGGTGGGCGAGGTGTTCGATCAGAGCGCGCTTGAATCGCTGCCGGACGGGCATATGGCCATAGGGCACGTCCGTTACGCGCCGCAGCTTGGCACCTCCGGCGTGAACGCCCAGCCGCTTGTCATACACCATAAGAATAAGTATATGGCGCTTGCTTTCAACGGAAGCCTTACAAACGCGGATGTGCTTAAAACGGAAATCGAGGCGCACGGCGGCATTTTCCAAACCACCGGCGACGCGGAGATTATCCTTTATATCATAGTGCGCGAGATGCTTCACTCAGACTCGGTGGAAGAGGCTGTGCTTCGCACGGTCAAGGTGCTGAAGGGCGCGTTTACGGTGCTTCTGCTTACGCCGGAAAAGCTTATCGCCCTGCGCGACCCGCACGGGTTCAGGCCGCTGTGCGTCGGAAGGATCGGCGCGGACACGGTGGTAGCGTCGGAGTCGTGCGCCCTTGACGCCATTGGCGCGGCGTTTGTGCGCGATATACGCGCGGGCGAGGTTTATGTTATCGACGCCGAGGGCGAGCGCGTGTACCAGGGCGGCGCCAAAGCGCGCGAGGCGCTTTGCGTTTTTGAGTATATCTACTTTGCCCGGCCGGACAGCGTAATAGACGGGCTTTCCGTAGAACACTCCCGGCAGGAGGCCGGAAGGCGGCTTGCCAGACGCGACCGCGAGGATAATATGTGGGGCGAGGACGCGGTTGTAATCGGCGTTCCGGACACGGGGCTGCCCGCCGCGCAGGGCTATGCGCTTGAGTCGCGCCTTCCGTTTATCACCGGGCTTACAAGAAACCGCTATATAGGCCGGACGTTTATACAGTCCACGCAGGAAGGCCGCGAACGCGCCGTCAATCTGAAGCTTAACGCCATGCGAACCGCCGTGAAGGGGAAAAGCGTCATCATGCTTGACGACTCTATCGTGCGCGGCACCACGATAGGGCGCATCGTGTCAATACTCCTTGAGGCGGGCGCGAGCAAGGTGCATCTGCGCGTGGCTTCGCCGCCGTTCCTGTACCCTTGCCATTTCGGCACGGATATACCGGAAAGGGACAGGCTTATCGCCAACCGCCACACGATTGAACAAATACGCGAGAAGTTCGGCCTTGAAAGCCTTAAATACCTTTGCTTAGAGGATTTGGACGACATCATGAAAGCAGTCCCGCACGGCGTCTGCGGCGCATGCTTCACCGGAAAATACCCAACGAACGGGAGTTGATAATTGACAATGAACAATTGACAATTATTTGTTTAACGATTTCCCGTGTCCCTATCAAGAGATAAATGCCAAGTGTTATGGTACAAAGCCAATAACGGGAATTGACAATTGACAATGAACAATTGACAATTATTTGTTTAACGATTTCCCGTGTCTCTATCAAAAGATAAATGCCAAGTGTTATGGTACAAAGCCGATAACAGGAATTGTCAATTGTCAATTATCAATTGTCAATTGAACACAAAGGGGGGCTTGGTTTTTTGAACAGCGCATACGAAAAGGCGGGCGTTAATTTACAGGCGGGGTACGAGTCGGTAAGCCGGATAACCCCGATGCTGGAGTCCACTTTCACGTCCGGCGTCCTGGGCGGGGTCGGCGGGTTCGGCGGGCTGTTCGCGCCGGATTTCGCGGGCATGAAAAAACCCGTGCTTGTAAGCGGGACGGACGGGGTCGGCACCAAGCTTCAGTACGCGCTTATGGCCGACAGGCACGACACCATTGGGATAGACCTTGTGGCCATGTGCGCGAACGACGTTGCCTGCGCGGGGGCAAAGCCGCTTTTTTTCCTTGACTATATCGTGTGCGAGGCGGTGGATCCGGCGCGTATCGCCGCGATTGTCTCCGGCATTGCCGAGGGCTGCCGCCAGGCGGGCTGCGCGCTTATCGGCGGCGAGACTGCCGAGCATCCGGGCTGTTTCCCCGTGGGCGAGTACGATTTGGCGGGGTTCTGCGTGGGTATCGCGGACGAGGAAAAGCTTTGGGACGGCAGGGATATACGTCCCGGCGACGTGATTCTTGGGATACCCTCGTCGGGATTCCACTCAAACGGCTTTTCACTGCTTAGAAAACTTTTCCCGAAACCGTCGGTAGAGCTTCTGGACACGCTTCTTACGCCCACGCGAGTGTACGCGCCCGTACTGAAAACGCTTTCGGAGAAGGTAAAAATAAAGGGCGCGGCGCATATCACGGGCGGCGGGTGGATTGAGAATATCCCGCGTATGCTTCCCAAGGGGCTTCAGGCCGAGATGTCGCGCCCCAAGCGC
>JAISVI010000016.1 GCA_031271665.1 Oscillospiraceae bacterium | reverse complement strand
CCCGCCCGCCGTTGTGACCGCCCCCGCAATTATGAAGAGCGAGGTATCCGTTTGGAAAACTACGACAAGGAATTATCCCAAGAGCTTTCCCATTTCCGCGATATTCTCGCCGTTATTGACGCGCAGCTTCGCGACGCGAAGACTGCCCGCGCAAGAAACGAAGCCGAGTTGCGTGAGTCAAACCGCGACATGTGGCAGAACGCCGCGCATTCGGCGGATAACTTCGACGCCGCCGTGGAATTAAGCCAGTATTATCAGCCTTTGGCAAACAGTATTTCCGCGATAAAATCCGCCGCCGAAAGGATACGGCTTCTTCAAAGGCTTTCGCGTTCGCCCTACTTCGCCCGCATCGACTTCCGCGCCGAAGGGAAAAGCCTGCATGAGGCGCTTTACATCGGCAGAGGGTCGCTGAACGACGAGCGGGGCGGCAAATTCCATATCTATGACTGGCGTTCACCTATCGCCAGTCTGTTTTATCGCTTTGAGACGGGCGACGCCTGTTATGACGCGCCGGGCGGCAGCGTCGCGGGCAATATCGGACTGAAGCGGCAGTACGAAATCAAAAACGGCGTTTTCGAGTATTTTTTCGATGCAGACGTTCAAATAGTCGATGAGTATCTGCGCAAAATGCTGTCCGGCAACACCTCCGGCAAGATGAAATCGATAGTGGAAACAATCCAGAAGGATCAGGATATCGCCATCCGGGATACGGTTCACGACCTGCTTATGGTACAGGGCATCGCGGGAAGCGGCAAAACGTCCGTCGCGCTGCACCGGGTGGCCTATTTGAAATACCGGGGGCTTTCCGGGCGTCACAAATCCTCGGACATTATAATCCTTTCACCGAACACCCTTTTCGGGCAGTATATCGGGAACGTGCTGCCCGAACTCGGCGAGGAAGAGGTGAAATCGGTCGTGTTTGACGAACTGGTGTCGCGCTGCCTCCCGGAAAAAATACTGTTCCAGACGCGCTATGAGCAGACCGAAGCGATTGTCTCCTGCGCCGACCCGGCGGAAAAGGCGCTTAGAAAACAGGCGCTGGAATTTAAGACGTCCGGCGCTTTCGCGGAGATACTGAAGAGGTACGCGCAAAGCATAATCGCCCGTCATATTGACTTCCCCGATATTTCGTACGACGGCAGAACCGTTTTCACCGGCGCGGCGCTGAAGGCTTATATCGCGAAAATGACTGACGGCATGTCCCCGCAGGTGAAACTGGGGCATCTGAGACGCCATATTTTCGAGGAGATACACAGTCTGCGCGGCGAGCGTATGCGCACGCTTCTTAAAAAGGCGCGGGAAGACCCCCGCCACCCCTTCGACTGGCAGGAATACGCACGGGCGCTTTCCATAGAAGAGCATACCCGCCTTGCAAAGCAGATTGACGCGTTTATTAAGCTTGACTGCGCCGACCTTTACAGAACGCTTATAAATACGGACGGACTTATTCAGTCACTTTCGGAAGGTGTCCGTCTGCCGGACAACATCGGGGAAATCCTGATTTATTCAAAGGGACTGCTTGCCGGGCCGATACTTCAAAACGAGGACGCGCTGTCTTGCGCGTTTCTAAGTTTGCTTATCGGCGAAAACGCGCATTATAAACAGGTTCGTCAGGTCGTTATCGACGAAGCCCAGGACTATTACGACCTGCACTTTGAGATACTGCGCATGATTTTCCCATCCGCGCGCTATACCGTATTGGGCGACGTCAACCAGACCATTGAAAAGCAGGAAGATATAGGCCTTTACGAGCGTATTTCAAAGATTTTGCAGTCTAAAAGCGCCGTTTTGATGACGTTGAACAAAAGCTTTCGCTGCACAAGGGAAATCCTTTCCTTCAGTATGCGGCTTTTGGATGACCCGGCCTCTTTTGAAAGCTTTAACCGCAGCGGAGACCCGCCGCAGCTTATAAGCGCCGCGGATAGAACGGCGCTTGAGGAAAAGCTTTTGGACGAAATAGCGCTCAGCAAATCCAAGGGGTTTAAATCTGTCGGCGTTATTTGCAAGGACGCATGGCAGGCCGAGGAACTGTACGCCCGCTTGAAGGATAAAACAGCCCTTAGTCTGGCGCGCCCCGACCGCGAACTGAACCTTTCCGGTGCACTTGTGATTCCGATTACCATGTCGAAGGGGCTTGAGTTCGACTCGGTTCTCGTATATGACGTTTCCGCCGGGCAATACGGCACGCGGGACGACAAAAAGCTTCTGTACATCGCGGCAACTCGCGCGCTGCACCGGCTTTGCCTGTTCTATACCGGCGAGATAAGCCCGCTTATCGGAAAGGGTGGTCAGGCATGACGATTGATACCGTTATTACCGCGCTTGGCGAGATTATAGGCGTCCCCGAAAGCGACCTGAGCGGCGATACCCCGCTTACGCCGGAATATGACATTACGTCCCTTGACGTGGCAAGGCTTATGATCGAAATCGAGAGGATTTTTGATATTACCGTGCATGACGAGGTTGTCCATACCTTCGGCACGGCCGGCGACGTTGCGCGATACGTGGACTCGCTTATATAACGGCTTGACAGGCGCTCGCCCGATGTGTTACAATGTCAGTGCAAAAGGGGTGGCGGAATATGAGTACGACTTTTACCATGAGAATTGACGAGGGGCAGAAGGCGCTTATTTCCAAGTATGCGTCTATCCACGGCAAAACCATGTCCGAGTTTATGCTTGACGCGGCGCTTGACGTTATCGAGGACGCGACAGATTTGCGCGATTGGGCGGCGGCGAAGGCGGAGTTTGACAAAAACCCCGTGACTTACACAAATGACGAAATCATGCGTGAATTCGGGCTTAGGTGATGTGGCGTCTGGAATACTCGGAAAAAGCGCGAAAGCAGCTTTATAAACTTGACCCGGCAAGCCGCGCGATTATTTTGGGGTGGATGTCAAAAAACATTGATAGTTGCGAAAATCCGCGCGTCCACGGGAAGGGTCTTTCCTCAAACCGCTCCGGGGAGTGGCGGTACAGAATCGGTGATTACCGGGTTCTCTGCGAGCTTCAGGACGCGAGGGTTACAGTGCTTGCGTTCAATATCGGACACAGAAGCGGGGTTTATAAAAGATAACGGCATCCGAAATGATGCGCAAACGCCAAATCCGCGCTTGACATCGCGCGAGGGTTTTGCTATAATCACCGGCATAACAAGGGGGGCTGGGCATATCCCGGCTGAGAGTAAAGCGCAAGGCTTTTTACCCTTATACCTGATATGGATAATGCCATCGTAGGGAAGTTATGTACGCGGCGGGTTTTCCCGTCTGCTGTTAAAATTCCGTGCGGTGACGCGCGGTTTTTTTGTTGCCGCGCGTCATCATGGCTGAACCCTTCTTGTTTGGACTAATCTGCGTTTACGCAGTGTTAAGAAAAAGGAGAACGAGATCATGACCCAAGCAAGAAAAACAAACGTCCGCATTCTGGTGGAAAGCGCGCTGTGCATTGCCCTTGCCGTAGTGCTTTCCGAGCTTACGCCCTTCAAAATGCCCCTTGGCGGAAGCGTCACGCCTTTCGCCACCGTCCCCATAATCGTCATCGGTCTGCGGCACGGAACAAAGTGGGGCGTTGCGACCGCGCTTGTGTACAGCTTTACCCAAACGCTGTTGGGGTTAAGCAATCTGGCGTGGATTCCCGTACAGACCTTCGGGTTTTATTTGCTTTGCATCCTTCTTGACTATGTGCTGGCCTATACCTGCCTTGGCTTCACCGGGACAATCGCGCGCATATTCAAAAACCGCAATGTCGGTCTTACCGTCGGGGTGATTGCCACCGGATTCGCACGCTTTACATGCAGCTTCTTTTCCGGTATACTCATATGGGGCGTCCCGGAGGAAGAGGCGGCGAACTGGACGGCGGCCGGCTGGTCTTTTGTCTATAACGGGACATGGTGTCTGCCGGACGTGGCAATCGCGCTTGCCGCCCTTTTGATTCTTGTCCAAGTACCCGCGCTTGGCCTGTTACCGGCAAAAAAGCCCGCAGGCGCAGAGATATAACTACTTTTTGGGGGTGCGAACCGTGCGGCACAGCTATAACACAAAGGATACCTGCTCGACGCAAATATCGTTTGATTTGGTCGGTGACACCGTGCGCAACGTTGAGTTTACCGGCGGCTGCAGCGGCAACCTGAAGGCGATTCAGAAACTTGTGGACGGCTTTACTGTAGAGCAGATTGAATCAAAGCTTGGCGGAACGCTTTGCGGGCGCAGACGCACCTCCTGCGCGGATCAGCTTGCCAAAGCGGTAAAGGCCGCGTACGCGAATTCCCTTAATACAAAGCGGTAGCGCGTTATACAGGGCGGAGCGGTATCCGTGTCAATGCACGGGTATCGCTCCGCCGTTTTGTGCCTTTACCGGGATTTTCCCGCCGTTATAAAAGAATGGCTTTTTATTGACATCAAGGGGCTGGCGGTGTAAAATATTAACAAAGGTCTTGCTGTCAGTCAGAAGGAGGCATAAAAGTGGGCGACAGATCCTGGCTTATACACAAGCTGCGCCATACATCGCCGCCCAAACCAGTGCGGTACTTGATACTTTTCATCGGCGTATTTATCGCGTGGCGGGGTCTGTTCTCCCTTCTTTCTTATTTGCCGTTTGACATTTTTGCCGGGTATGGCTCGTACATCCTTTTCAGATATCCCATAGGCATTCCCCTTATCCTTGGAATCCTTGCGTTTTGGCATCTGAGCAAGGACGTATACCGCGCGAATCCCGTTAAACTTGTCGCGTCGGCGATTGTTTCCGAAGCGCTGTTTCAGCTTTGGTGGCGGCTTACGTACTATATCAGCGATTTAAACGCCCAATCAATACTGGCTTACTGGGAACAGGGGCTTGGCAGGTCGTCCGCCAAGGAGGCGGCGGGGTTGGTTATTGACATCGGAGCAGAGGTTACAGCCGCCTTGCTTGTCATGTGCCCGTTTGGTTTTGCGCTGTTCTTTTCCGGGAAAGGCAGACCGGTCGGAAAGCTTGTTTCCACAAAGGCGGTATTGGCAGTTACGGGATTGGCGCTGTTATCGGGATTAATGACATTTTTGCGGGTGACTCTCCTTTACTCAGACTTGCACCGGCAACTGCGCGGCGTACTTTATGGATTGCTTGCCCCGATTAGACTGGGCATCCTTGTCCTTGCGATGTACTTCGTCGTGCTTTGGGCCGACAAGCGCTTTAAGGGCAAGCCGCGAAAGACCGCGCAGCAGCCATCCCCACCCACAGACGAAGCCGAGTAACTAAAAACGCGGTGAGCGGGACATGCGCCCCGCTCGTTTTT
>JAISVI010000013.1 GCA_031271665.1 Oscillospiraceae bacterium | reverse complement strand
CTTTATTCACGGGCTTCCTCCAATCTTCCGTTGGCCATAGAGCAGACCTTGTCGCAAAGCGACATCACCTTGTCATCGACATGACTGGCAAGGACGATTGTCGCGCCGCGCGCCTTCTCTGCGGCTAGAATATCATGCGCCAGATCGACGCCTCCGGGATCAAGCGCGTTTGTCGGTTCGTCAAGCAAAAGCAGATCCGGTTTTTCCATAATCGCCTGCGCAATCATAAGCCGCCGTTTCATACCAAGGGAGTATTTCCGGAATTTACGCTTGTCGTCCGGGTTAAGCCCAACTCGTTTGATTGCTTCACGCACCTCGGTCTTACTGATTATTTTGTTTATTTCCGCAATCATACAAAGACAGTCAAGTCCCGTCATATACCCCCATACGCCGGAGTTTTCGACAATCAGTCCCATGCTTGGCGGAAAGGATATGTCGCGTCCCAACCGCTTGCCTTCAATTGTTATTTCGCCGGAGTCAAGGGTTATAAGCCCGGCGATTGCCCGAAGCAGCATGGTCTTACCGCTTCCGTTATGCCCGCGAAGCCCCGTAACCGAGCCGCGCGGCAGAACAAGGCTTACGTTGTCAAGCACCGTATTGCCGCCCAAGGCTTTTGTAACACTGCGTATCTCAATATACGAATTGTCCATAACTAAACACCCCTAATTTGTTTTTTTGTAATGAAATGCGCACCGAGTATAATAGAAGCGCATATCAAAACCGCCGCGCATATTACCGAGGACGCGTCAGACGCAATTCGCCAGTTGCGGAAAAAATGGTATGCGGGGTTCACCCATATGAAAAACGCCTGCGGTTCCGGAACAACGGTCACGATACCAACAGCTAAAGCCGCGACAAAACCGACGACGGCCCACTTGGGCGAAATCTTAAGCGCCAGGACATTAACCGTTAGAACAGACACATAGCAGAACAACGCAAACAGAAGCGTGCTTGGCACAAGATATGGCGTTTCCAATGGGGAGTGTTTATATATAAGCGCATACCCGCCGTAAATCGCCGTTAGATATACCGCGATATAAACCGTTACCTGAATCAAAAGGGAAGCCTGTCTTACCGCGTACCACCTAAGCACCGAACGTATGCGCGGTATAACAAACAGTTCGGAAATCCGTAAATCCTCGGTAAACGACCCCGCTGTTACCACCGCAAGCACCATAAGAGGTGTGGCGGAGAGAAAAGAAAGCACCCACACCTCCGGTTGGCTGTTTAAAAACAGCACCGTATAAACAGTCGCGCCGACACGTCCCTGCCCCGATGACGCAAGCAGCATCAATACGCCAAGCAGGGCGGCAAACCCCGCAAGCGGAAGAATTCGTATTTGGCTTGTCAGAAGTTTTCTCATAATGCCACCGCCTATTTGTCCTTACCAAGGATATCCATCCGCCGTACTTTTAACCACCCGGCAAGAAGTAATATGAAAATCAATACGACGAAATAGATTATACTGAATGTTGGCGTAAAATAGGGGTATCCGCGCGATTCCCATTGTCCGAACCCCGCCGCTTTAATAACGGAATCCGTGTGGTAATCAAAATAAAAATTAGTAACAGGATTAAGCAAATCAAGCCAGCGCGGCGAAAGCGGCAAAGATCCAAGCCCGGAAAAAAACACGACCGTGCTTAGAATCGCCGCGGGTAACGGCATAAGCATTGCCAAGAGGTTGACTGTCAGCAAAACCACTGACATAAACAACACCGTCAGCGTCTCTGCCAGAAAAAACAGATACAGATACTGCGGAATTGAAACCGTCACGGGAAACGCAATCGCCGCGATTATGAAGAGAAAGGAAAGGAACAGCGTTACGGCATATAAGACACCCAAGAAAAGCGACAGACACGACGAGGCAAACCATTGTAAACGTGATTTTGACCGTATGTAGATGCAAAGGTGGTTTTGTGAAAAGATATTCCCGATAACATTATGCAGTGGAAATGTTAGAACCGCAAACATTGTAACAGTAAGAACGGTGAATCCACCCCCGCGTCCGCTTGTAAAAAACACAGCTGTCGTAAGAAACTGTTCCGCGGATTCAGCATAGGCGTTTATCCCCGCACCAAGGAAAACAGACGCCCCGCACAACAGCAGCACTATCAAAGAAAGCGCCGTTATAACCGTTCGAAAAAAGACAATCGCCTTTTTCACAGCGCGTCTTTTATTTTGCGCCGCCCAAAAAAGCAAAGCGCGAAAACCATAAGCAGAAGCGCAAACAGAACTATAAGAAATGCCGGAAGCGTTTTTCCGCCCGCGTTTGAATACGGGAACAAATAGCCAAGCAAGGATATATTAAAGCCGAACTTCTCCAAAGAAAACGACAGAATCTCTAGCAATTGATGCACAATGAAGAACACCACATATACAAGGGTTCGGTTCTTCCTTATAAGAAAGGAAAAAGCATAGGCAAATACGCCCGCAGCGCCGGAAAAGACCGAAGCCAAAAACGAAGTGAACACATTATAGAGATGCGGCGCTTTCAAAAGAAGGCCGAACCAAGGCACTTCCTTTTCAATTCCCGCCGCAAAGCGCCATGTGTCGCCTGTCGGCACGTTTGAAAAGTCCTTTAACGTGCTGTAAGGGAACGCGACTGCGACCAGCAACGCGTTTATAAGCATGGGTATCAGCACTATTAAAAAGGCCGCTGTAAATACCGCCGCCGCCGTTGCGCGGAAATATCTCCCCCTGCTTTTGAAGCGGGGAAGCGTCGCGGACAGTATTTCATTCCGCCTTTCCATAAAGAACACGTCTGACATGGGAATCGCGGCGGCAAGAGGAATCAGGATACGGAGAATCATATTCCCTTCGTTGTATGTACGCCCGATAAACATTTGCTCTCCCGCTACCCATTTATAGGCCGGTTCACCGTAAATCTCCGCGCAATCAGCAATAAAGACGCCGATTGACAAAGCAGTCATAACAAGCAGACCAAGCACAAACTCCCGACGCGAAATGATGTACCTTGAATAATATCGAAACACGTATTTCCCTCCCCAAAGCTACACCACCGCAGTTCAACAAACGCCGTCATGCGGCGGTGTAGCTTACTTCTTGCGCTATGAGAATCTCGCCTCGCCGCTGACATGGTAATTAACAAGCCAATTGTCTTGCTCGGCCATCATATAGGCAACAGCGTCAATCGCGAATGTTTTGCCTTAAATTCCTTCTGCGACCATAATATCACGACGCAGAATAAAATTCAACTAAAAAACTAAATAAATCAATAAACGCTTGGGCGTGTTGATTGTAACCCGCAGGAACGCGAGGGATTTCGGGGTTTTCAACTATCTTCTGTTATGACGCCGTCAGAAATAGTAATATGCCGTGTACAAATCTCCGCTACGGTCGGGTCATGTGTTACTATTATAACAGTTTTACCTTGGGCGTTTAGTTCACGGAAGACTTCAAGGATATCCCTTGCGGTTGCGGAATCCAACGCGCCGGTAGGTTCATCGGCCAAAAGCAGTTCAGGGTTGTTAACAAGCGCGCGCGCTATGGCCACGCGCTGTTTTTGTCCGCCCGAGAGTTGACTGCACTTTTTCTTTGCCTGTTCGCCAATACTAAGTGCGTCAAGTACATCCATGCATCGTCTCTTTCTGTATTTAAAGGTGCTTTTCGAGAAAAGGAGTGGGATTTCCACATTCTCCAGAACTGTTTGCTGCGTGATAAGCCCGTACTCCTGAAATATAAACCCAAACAGTCTGTTCCTAAGTGATGCAACCAAGCGCCCATTTGAAAACTTAATTTGCCTGCCGTTGAGAAGATAGCGCCCTGCGGTTGGGCTGTCAAGGCATCCAAGGATGTGCATAAGCGTTGACTTTCCAGCGCCCGAAGAACCCATCACAGAAATGAACTCGCCATCGCGAATAGTAAGGCTGTCCAGAGCAATCGCAGTCACTTCGTTTTCCTGTCCTCTGTTAAAAATCTTAGTTATGTTTTCAAGCTGTATGGTTGGCAAAACAATCCCTCACTTTATCGCAGTTCTTCCCTAAGTCCGGTGATACGCATTCCAGTAACGGTTTTTTGGCCGAAAACAACTGCGCATAAAAACAATACGCCCAGATATAGAATACCGCTTACGGTCATATTCGACAAGGTAAGCGCATAGTCAGTGAAAAGTCGGAACGACAGTATGGAGATAAGAAGTCCAAAAAACATGCACGCCACTCCAACCACTATGGTTTCCGCGAGCAAATATCCGAAGACCGCCAAACGGCTTTGTCCGGTGCAATAATACACAAGACGCACAAGCATGTTTCGACACAAAAGGTAATAATATACCGCGCAAACGCACATTATCGAAAGCGACACCATTACGGCAAATTGTACGAAATATGACGCCGTAATATCCCGTGCCTTTTCATTTGTCGGTGGCGGCACAAATGAATATAACGCGCCATACTCGCTTACAAGAACGTCTAAAGCCTCGCGCTCAGAATGAGTAAGCGGACTGGCGAACACGATTCCAAGTTTTTTGGTTACGCCAGTTAATGTTCGATAATCTTTTAATGATAGATAGATGTCGTTATAGATTGGGTAATTGCGTACAACTGCTGATATGGTAAAGTCAAGGCCGCCAATCTGAAATGGCAATCCCAAATAACTAACGTTCTCATGGTAATCAAGCTGATGGTAGCTTACAAAAATCTCCCCCGAACGCGGGGCGTTTTTGATAATGCCGCCTTCATATGTTTCCGTCCATGAGAGAGAGGGCGCACCTTCCGTAAGTGTGTTAAAGTTATCAGTTGAGCAAAGTTCATATACATCGAAAGGGGTTGTATAAATTATATTAGTGGTTTCCGGCAAAAGTTTCAGAAGAAATTCTTCGACTTTATTATGCGAAAGCGGGACGGCAAAGCTTATCCCGTAACGGCGTTGCGCTGCCTTGAAATCCTCTATAGTAAAAGCCGCCATATTTTCCGAAAAACCATATAAAAAGAACATTGCAAACGAACTTGCGGTGAAAGAGAGTACCGCAAGCCAAGCCACCAGAGGTTCGGTTTTATAAAGCCCGGAAATGCCACGAAAAAGAAGCACAATACGTCGCATAGCGCTGTTTCTCCTCACATTTTCCTGATTATATTCATAGGCGAGTTTTTCCGCAGCGTAAGCACGGGAAGAATAGATGTAATAATCAGCAAAACAATTACAAAAACGCCGCTTATTACCCAATTCCACACGCTTGATGTAAGATTTTGAGATGACATAAAAATCATTTGTATATAGTAAACAGCAAGTCCAAGAATGGTCGGCAACAGAAGGAAGAACATATTTTGGAATACGGTAAGAAAAAGTCCGGATTCCCATGAAAAGCCATTCGCGTAATATATGGCGAAAAGCCTGACGTCACTTAACGTAAGCAAAAGATTGCACGCCGCCGCACCGATAAGGCTTAACATCGCCATCACGATAAAAACTGTTCCCTGCATATGTATTAGTTCGCCGTTATAATCCTCACTTCTAGCCATAAGTTCTGGATATGTAAAGACATTGGCAACATTATGTAATGCGTTGCGGCATTTCTCCGCGACATCTGCGGCATTTGAATGCGGCTCTAAGACTATACTGAAGCACATGTCAAGCGAGTACTCCTTATTCTCGTCCTGTATTATAACGAAGCTTTTGTCATTTCTTAAGAGTTCGTTTAAGTTAAGCATCATGCCGCCGTTTTGATTAGTTGGGAGGTACACACCTTTCTGTGCTATGCCAACAACCCTTAACTGATATTCGTCAAATTCAAATATATCCCCAACAGAATATTGCGTTCTTAAGTCATACGAAATTACACTTGGAAATACTTTATCTTGTGTTTCCACTGAATCAAACCATCGGCCTTTATACATCGGCATCGTTACGGCGCTTGTGTATATTGACGATGTAATGAGATGAAATATGTCGGTTGTGTCGCTGCCGTAAAGGGTATTCCTTACCAACGCCTGCACGCCATCTATTCCATCCAGTCTTTCCGCACAGTAATCATAAATTGACGATTCATATATTTGAACTTCGCGCGGCTCGACATATAACAAGGTGTTCTCGATTCCGAGTTGCCTTAATCCACGTTCAAGACGGGTATCATAATATAAACGCGAAACGGTGAAATTCATCGCGAACACCGTATATGCAATAAGGGCAAAGACGATAATACGCAAAAATAAATTGCTTTTGAATTTTGAGAACATTAAGTAGAACCATCTGCTCACTATATTTCCCCTCCACGCTATGCCAAACAAGCGGTTAAACGATGCTTGTGATGCTCCATTTTGCGACTACATAACGCGACATCGTGCGTACAGGCATTTATTTTACTTGAAAACCCCTCTATCTCTTTATCCCTAAAAAAGGGGTCAAATGTTACTCAATCCTTAAAAATACCCTCAATTAATTTTTGCTATATTTCCCATATATAGACATATAGCCGGATCTTCTTACAATGAAGACCCGGCGCTCTGCCCGAAAAATGTAGGAATTCGAGGGGTTTAGATGCTACACCTCGGCATAGTTGCCAAGGAACGCGAAGTAGTCCGTCGTTTCGGCAAGCTGCCCCATAAGCGTAAGAACCTTTTCGTCCTCGGTACTGCCGTCGATGTCGAAATAGAACATAAACTCGAAGTCCGTACCTCGGATCGGCCTTGACTCAAGCTTGGTCAGGTTAAGTCCCAAAACCGAGAATTTTGTCAAAAGCGAGTAAAGCGCGCCCGCCTTGTTGCCAAGGGTAAGCATAAGGCTTATTTTGTTTGCGCCCTTATATATCTCAAGCCCCTTGGAAATGCAGATAAAGCGGGTGTAGTTGTTGTCGCTGTTCTGCACGTCGCTTGAAAGCACGTTAAGCCCGTAAATGGACGCGCAGTTCTTGGAACTAAGCGCCGCCACGTCCGTGCGGTCGGACTCGGCGGCCATCTTGGCGGCGACAGCCGTGTTTTCGCAGACCGTCACCTTTATCCGCGGGTTACGCTGAAGGAAGTCCGCGCACTGGTTAATGGCCTGCTCGTGGGAGTATATCTCTTTAATATCCCCCATCGCCACGCCGCTTTTTGCAAGCAGCGTGTGGCTTATGCGCAGCTTTACGCTTCTCGCGATGCTGAATTTGTACTTTTTCATAAGCTCATATACCGCAGTAACGGAACCGGCGGTCGAGTTCTCTATCGGAAGCACGCCGTACTTGCAAAGCCCCTTGTCAACGGCGTTGAACACACCGTCAAAGGTGTTCATGTACATAATTTGTGGTATCGAGAATATCCTTTCCGCCGCTATTTGAGAATACGCGCCCTCTATCCCCTGACACGCCACCTGCGCCGCCAGCGGGAACGCGTCTTTCCTGTCCGCGCCGCGTATCTCGTCAACGACCGGCGAGGCGCGCTTCACAAGCGCGCTGCGGTGTGTACGGGACACGTCAAACAGCGTGCTGAACAGTATCTTGGCGTAGTTTTGCAAACTCTCGTCACAGGACGAGCATACCCTGTACAAAGCGTCCCGCTCGGTCTGCGCATCAGAATCGGCCTGCGGGGCTATATCCATCCGCGCGCGGAAAAGCCGCAGTATCTCATCGTCAATCGCGTCAAGCTCTGCTCGGCGGTCTTGGTTTTCCATCGTATCACCCTCTGCATCCACAAAATCAAAGGCGCTTTGGGTGTCCATTGTCCGCCGCATAAAAGATTCATCGGCGGCAGCTTCATTCAAGCGCTTTTGATGTTCTTGTTGTTGGTATACTTTAACTAAATCATCCTCTGTGCAACATATACTTCGAGTATCAGATGATTTTGTTTTCTGCTCTGTCATACCGCAGAGTTCCCGTGAACTCCCCTCTATTTGATCTGCCAATAAAATCACTCCTAGCAAATAGTATATTCAGTCCGCTAAAAAGCAAGCGAGGTAATAGTGTCATTTACATGACATATGTGTTTTTTGCCTATATAAGAAATAACTACATCACTTGCAAACTCAGAAGGATTACAAAGTCTTGCCGACAAGCGGCAGAAGCGGCGCTATATCCTTTGCAAGCGCGTCAAACGCGTCGGGTGTAAGCGACTGCGCGCCGTCGCACAGGGCGTTCGCGGGGTCGTTATGAACCTCGATGATAAGGGCGTCCGCGCCCGCCGCCACAGAGGCGAGCGACATCGGCCTTACCATTCGCGCTATGCCCGTCGCGTGGGAGGGGTCTACCACTACGGGCAGGTGCGAAAGTTCTTTAAGAAGCGGCACGGCGGATATGTCAAGCGTGTTGCGCGTGTACGTTTCAAAGGTTCTTATCCCGCGCTCGCACAGAATGACGTTCTTGTTGCCGCCGGCCATGATGTACTCGGCGCTCATCAAAAGCTCTTCCATAGTGTTCGCAAGCCCGCGCTTCAGAAGGATGGGCTTTTGCGTTCCGCCAAGCTCTTTAAGCATCTCGAAGTTCTGCATGTTTCTCGCGCCGACCTGGATAACGTCCACCTGCTCGAAAAGCGAAAGGTGGCTTAGGTTCATAATTTCGGTGACGATAGGCATCCCAGTGACCCGCTTCGCCTCCAGAAGCATTTCCATGCCCTCGGCGCGCAGTCCTTGGAACGCGTAGGGCGAGGTGCGCGGCTTGAACGCGCCGCCCCGCAGCATAGTCGCGCCCGCCGCCTTAACGCGTCTTGCGACCTCGCATATCTGCTCGGGCGACTCGACAGAGCATGGCCCGGCGATGATTTGAAAATGGCTGCCGCCCAGTTTGACCCCCGAAACGTCAATCACCGTGTCATCGGGGTGGAATTTCCTGTTGGCGTTCTTATACGGCTCTTGTATGCGCTTTACGCTTTCCACGATGTCCATTGCCTGAAGAAGCTCGATATCAACGCTTGTTGTGTCCCCCACAAGCCCCAAAATGGCGGACTGCTCCCCTTTCACAAGACGCGCCTCTACCCGAAGCCCTTTAAGCCACGCGGTCAAGTCGCCAATCTGCCTTTCCGACGCCCCGCCTTTAAGAACGACTATCATTTCTCTGCTCCCCCGTAATTTTGTGGGTTTAGTATAGCATTAGAGGGGCGCGCTTGTAAAGCGACCTGGCGCTTGCCAACACGGCTGACAAATGTAGGGGTGGTCGTCCCCGACCGCCCGTAACCCGGAAAACCCCTCATGCAGGGCGACCGAAGACGGTCGCAATTTCCCGGCGTTTCGGCGGTGCCGTGACGTTGGGGGTGGCGCGCCGAGGGCGTCGCGCCCTACGCAGGCGTTGCGGCGTTGGGTTAGGCGCGGGCGAACGTCCGCCCCTGCATTTAGTCTGTACATTCATGCGTCTGCCGTGCGCTTGCCAACGACAAGAGGAATATGGTGCCACGGTGGCGCGATAATGTAAACCAGACATGATGGTACATCACGTCTGGTTTACTGTGTTGCTCTCTTTTTTAAGGGATCGCTTATTTCAGGTTTCCCTCTCCGCCCATAGCCGCCGTCAATTCTTCGATTCTTTCAAGCGGGAACGGGGGATTCCCCAAGGGTTTTAGGGCGATAGCCATCAGTTTCATGGGGTTGTCATCCGCCGCGCTACGGTTTGAATCCAAGTGTCCGCAACGCTTACAGCGGTGTATGATCGCCCATTCCCCGCCCCTTTTCACCCAAACGCCGATGGGTTCCATGATGCCGCCGCAATCGGCTTGTCTGTCACCCGGCTCGTTATCGACATGCAGACTGGAAAGGCAATTGGGGCAGTGGTTACGATGATCGCTGGATGCTCCTTCGGGAACGACCAGCCGCCCACAAACCTTGCAGGTGAAACTTTCGCTGCAGGGATGATTGCGGTAGTATCCTTTCGTGTTTTGGATGCGTTTGTTCTCTCTATTCAACGGATATTCCTCCAAACAGTTATTATTTAATAACAATTGGGAGGCATTGCAGAAACCTATTGTTTGCAAACCTCCCGGCTTGCAACAATGGCCTTACGTGTCTGTTTCACAATCAAAACTCTCCTTATCATCATTTTGGGCATAAAAATACACGGTATACCAACCGTGCCACATCGGACTTTGTGGATTGGTTGTCTGCTTACGCAGGCAACACAAGACGGAATTCTCCGTTTCACATCAGCCTACGTCTATATTATTGGGCGCGCTCCGCAATGACGACCGACACAAAAGCAACCCCTTTCCGTTTGAATAATTTCATTATAGGGAATTTGGTGTGAATTGTCAAGAGTAAGATTGAGCTTGGCAAATTAAACTGGGTATGTTATGATAGAAGTACAATAAACAACAATTTTGAGGCAAGCGGTTATATCGTGGGGTAAACCTTTTTGCGGCGCAAAAGCCCAAAACGCAACCTGCGGTTGACAAATCGCACGGCAAAGTTGGTAGAGCGGCGCGGCAAAAAGCCTTATCATTTGGTTGGGTCAACCCCAAAAAGATGATGAGGTGATAAAAGGATGGACGCGATGAAATTCGGGGAAAAGCTGCAGCGGCTTAGGAAAGAGAAGGGCATGTCGCAGGAGATGCTTGCGGAGGCTCTTGGCGTGTCCCGGCAGGCAATCTCCAAGTGGGAAAGCGGTCAGAGCTGGCCGGAGACAGACAAGCTTATCGCGTTAAGCGAGCTGTTCGGCGTCAGTTTGGACAGCCTTATGAAGAACGGCGACCCGCCGCCCAACGGTAACGGCGCTAATTCACAGCCTCCGCCACACGAAGGCGCATACGCACAACCGCCCCCTTATGGAGGATACCGCCAAGGCTTTCCATATCACATGTTTTCGTACGAATATAAAAGCAGCCGCACACTGTTCGGCCTTCCGCTTGTACATGTGAACATTGGGTTCGGGGTCAAGCGCGCCAAAGGAATCCTTGCCATTGGCACAATCGCGACCGGATTTGTCTCCTTGGGGCTTGTTTCGGTGGGGCTTTTAAGCCTTGGGATTTTAAGTCTTGGACTTCTGGCCTTTGGCAGTTTTTCCGTTGGACTGCTTCTGGCGGCGGGTGCTGTCGCCATAGGTACGGTGGCGATTGGGGCAATCGCGCTTGGCGTGTTCTCTTTGGATGCCCTTTCGGTCGGGATGTACTCTGTCGGCGCGTTGTCTGTGGCTTCAAACATAGCAATCGGTGACCGCGCCACGGGACATATCGCGGTTGGAACATCTTCGGCAGACGGCGTACGCGCGTTCCTGTCCGACCCCACAAATAATAGCTTCCAGTTCCACGGCATCGGCGCGGATGCCGTAAGACAGGCCATCCGTGAAGAATTCCCCGGGACTTGGGAATGGATTGTACGTCTGATGACTTCGTTTATTTGATGTCTTAATTGCTCGGCACTGAAGCGTCCCCGAAAATCATGGGATTTTCGGGGACGCTTTATGCTTCTTGACATGTCGGACTTAGTCTGATAAACTAAGTTTATTAAAGGAGGCATTGTTTATGGAGCAAATAAATATCCACGCGGCGAAGACTCATTTATCTGCGCTTGTTGAAAAAGCCGCGGCGGGAGAACCCTTTATAATCGCCAAAGCGGGGCGTCCGCTTGTGGTGGTAAGCCCTTATAAAGCGCCCGCCGCGCCCCGCCGCGCCGGATTTCTTAAAGGCCAGATCGCCGTTCCGGCCGACTTTGACCAAATGGGCAAGGCGGAAATCGAAGCGCTTTTCGGGGATAAAATATGAGAATATTACTTGACACACATATCCTGCTTTGGGCTGCCGCCGGGGCGCTTCCTGCGGATGCCGCGCGTTATGTCATGGACATGCAAAACGCGCTGTTCTTCAGTCCCGCCAGCATATGGGAAGTCGTTATTAAGCAAGGGCTTGGCCGCGCAGATTTTAGCGCCGACCCCGTGTCGCTGTATAACGGATTGCTGGGCGCGGGGTATCAGGAACTGCCAATAACAAGCAAACACACGCTTCTCATCGGGGTGCTGCCCGAATTACATAAAGACCCGTTTGACCGCATTCTTCTGGCACAGTCCGCAAGCGAGGGTCTTTCACTTTTAACGTCGGATAAAACTCTTGCGCAGTATCCCGGCGCGGTGATTTTGGTTTCCGCCTAGTCAAAGCGTCTTTTTCCATGCTCTGCGCGCGGCCGATTGCCATAGTTCCCTGACAAAGCCAAATTCTCACAGACATAATCCGCGCTTTTTAGACAAGTTTCTACTGTGTTAGCAAGCCGCTGTGTGATTGAGAACTGATGCCGGAAGTGAGTAGTTTTGTGTTATTGCACAATTACACTCCTACTTTCACTCATGTATTGTCTATTATGCCAAGGTCTAAAGACGTTACGAATGGCTTGTGCGCTTTTTAGCCAAAAGGTGATTTACATAAGGCGAAAAACATGTCACTTTTAGTATTATCGCGATGTAACATGGCGAAATGTAGTTCCCAAAACAGAGAAAAACCTTATTTCTGTAAATTACCAAGGTTGCTTTCGCAAAAAAACAGTCATTTGTATTATGGCTGTTTTTGTCAGAACAATTGGGTTCTCAATTTTGGGACAACAAAAATGCCGCCTCTCTTCAGAGACGGCATGGAGGCAGATCGCCATAATTCGGGTGGCGCGCCGAGGGCATCGCGCACTACAAACACGCCCCTTGCCTTACCCTTTCTGGGCGGCAAGGGGCGCAACGTTACGTGGCGCGGTCTAGCACGGGACGTATTTGTTCTTTATTTTCTTTACGAAGTGCCGCATAATCCAGCGCGTCATGTCGTCAAGGCTTTCCTGTATCGGGCGGGCGCGGAAGCCGATTTCCCGGCAGGCCTTCATGTTAGAGAAATTGCAGTTGCTGCGAAGCGTCTTTACCGAATAGTGCGTATAAAGCGGTTTTTTGCGCAGTATGAAATAGTAAAACTCGGAAAAAAAGCTTGTACCAAGCACAAACCAGTACGGAAGCTTGACGCGGAGCATTCTCTTGCCGCTTGACCGCGCGATTTCGCCAAGCATCTGCTCGACGGTGATTACATTGCCGGAAAGGATATAGCATTCGCCGCTTTTCCAGTGTTCGATCATTCCGAGAATACCATTCGCAACGTCCCGGACGTCCACAAAGTTATACTGCCCGTCAAGATATGCCGTAAGCCCGCCGCACAGGAAATCAACGATCATTTGCCCGATGTTGGACGCCCGGCGCTCGTTCGGCCCGATAATGCCGGACGGGAACGCGATCATCGCGTCAAGCCCGTCATGCGTCATCTCAAGCACGCGGCGCGTGGCCTCTGCCTTGGTCTTACCGTACAGTCCCTTCACCTTGGAAGGGTCAAAATCTTTCGTCTCCGCCATGGTTTCATTCTTTGGCAGACTTGGTATCGCGTGTACCGAACTGCAGTATATCATCTTCATGCCGTGCATTTTGCAAAGATTTGCGACGTTGCATGTCCCGCCGATGTTCACGTTGCGCATCTTCGCGCGATTGCGGGTAGTTATGTCAACAATCCCGGCCAAATGGACGACGACATCAAACCCGGTCGCTTCGCGCTCAAGCGCCTCGTAGTCGCAGACGTCGGCGTACCGCACTTGGGAGTACGGTTTTATATAGGACACGTCCTCGCCCGGCAGCGCAAGCGCGCTTACCGGATACCCCGCGTCATAAAGAGTTTTAATAAGCACCGTACCGACATAACCCGTCGATCCGGTCACTAAAATGCTTATCTGCTTCTTATCCATGCCTGTTCACCCCTTACACGGATATTATATCACGTTTGGCAAGCCCTAAACAAGGGCGTTTTGACGCCCAAAATGTAAAATAATTATGACGCGGCTATGACTTTTCTTCGCCGGGTATGTTAAAACAGGACATATCCGGCAGGGGTTGGTTGTATATGGAGGATATGTCCGCGCCGTCAACGCACTCGTTATAAACAAACGCCTTAATCGTTTCAATATCGCCGGACTCGTAGAATCCGACAAGCATTTTCGTGAATTCAGGCTGTTTCTCAATGGGAACGGATATTATCCCGCACCCGGAAGAAACCATAATTTGATTGGCTGCCAGCATGGCAGTCCGCTTGTTTCCGTCGCTGAACATCTGCTTACGCATTATATACATCATAAGCGTTATGGCGCGTTCTGTAGGAGTGTCAATTGCCGCAACGTCTGAAAGCCCCGCTATTATCTGCGCTTCAATTGGTAAATCGGGCTTCCATGCGGTGCCGCCGATAGACACGGGGAAATTGCGGATATACCCCGCGCCGAAAATCAGGTTGTCTCCGCCAACTATCTGATTGATTTTGCAGATATAGGGATAGTCTATAGGATAATCAAGATTTTCCAGAACGAACTGCCACGCGCGCTTTAGATTGTTCACCGCGATGACTTCCTCAACCCTGACGTTCGCCACGCTCATTCCGTTGAAAATCGCGTCCGTCTCGGGAAAGGTCACAGACAGCCCCTCTAGCTTCGCGCTTTTCCATATATAATCCACAATATTTCGCTTTGCCCAAAAGACGTTCTCTTCCCGCGTCATAATGAATCTCGCGTCCATAGCCTACCCCTCCCCTTTTGAAAGTGATTTTGGCATTTCCGTCAGTCCGCACTATCCGCCCATACTGTACTTGACGATGGCGTCCTTCGCGGTGGCGTAGAACGCGCCCTCCCCCACCGTGTCCGTCACACCGCCTCGGTCAAGCATATCCTTCACCCCTGCGTTCAGACAGGCAAACGCCACTTCCTTCCCCGTCGCTTTCCTTTCCTCGCAGAAAGACAGAATCGTTTGAACCGCGGAGACGTCCGCCGACGGCACGCCGTGCATGGACAGTATCACAAGTTGGGCCTTTGCGTCTTTAAGTCCCTTTTCAAGCTTCGTTATCGAACCGAAGAACAGCACGCCGGTTATATAGACAACCTCGGTCTGAAGCGGCAGTTCCAGATCCCCCTCCATCCTTGACGGGTCGTACTCGCTTACCGTTAAATCAAGGTTCGTCATCTTTGCGACAAACAGCACTATGGCAATGGCCATGCCCGCGGCAATCGCGACGGTAAGGTCAAATACCACGGTGGCGCCCAGTGTGACCGTGAACATTATCATCGCCCCGCCAAAACGGCGCGAAAACAGATACTTTATGTTGTCCCATCTATTCATGCGCCATGTCGCGACCATAAGAACCCCCGCAAGCGCGGACAGCGGAATCTGCGATATGAACGGACTTACCAAAAACATAGACGCAAGCAGAAAAAGTCCGTTAAACGCGCCCGTAAGCCGCGTCTGTCCGCCCGCGCGAATAGAAACCGAGGTGCGCGCGACGGTTGACGCCGCCGGAACGCCGCCCATAAACGGCAGAATTATGTTGCCAATGCCCTGTGCGATAATCTCGCGGTCGGCGTTAAGCGTCTCGCCCTTCATGCGACCGCCCACCACGCCGCATAAAAGGCTTTCAATAAGGCACAGCATGGCGATGCTAAGTCCGGGAAGCCAGATGATTTCCCACACCGCACCGTCAAGGAAGGCGCTTGCGTCAAGCCGCGTCTCGCTTATAAGCGTACGGGGAATCTCCCCTACTGTCGCCACCGGAAACTTGAAAACAAGCTGCGCGGCGGCGGCCAGAACCACTGCCACGAGACTGCCCGGCACCGCCCTGTCAAGCTTCTTGGGCCACGCGAAGATAAACACCGCAACAAGTACGCCAATCAGTAACGCTGTCAGGTTCACTGCCGGACGGTCAAGAAGCATATCCCATATCTTCTGAATTACGCCCTCGCCCTCGGCGGTTACGCCAAGCAGGTTTTCAACCTGGCCAAGCGCGATAAAAAGCGCAATGCCGGAGGTGAAGCCGTAGATAACCGCCGTTGGCAGCAGATTTACGATTTTCCCAATCTTCAAAAGCCCGAAAACGATAAGCAATACGCCGCCCAGCACCCCCGCCGCGAAGACCGCGTTCAGACCGTGGTGCATGGCAAGCGGCGCCAAAACCGCGACCATAGCGCCCGTAGGCCCGGGAATTTGAAAAGACGCGCCGGACAGCGCGCCGATAACAAACGCCGCGACAATGGCGGTAATCAGTCCGGCGGAAGCGTCCGCGCCGGAACTTGTTCCAAACGCAATCGCAAGCGGCAGCGCAACCGCGCCGGTTGTGATTCCGGCGAAAATGTCCTTTTTAAGCTTTTTGCCGTTATAGCCGGAAAACTCCGCGCGAAGGCCCGACTTATAGTCCCGGAAAAACCCCATAGATTACCTCCCTGGCAGGTTTACGCTTTGTCAAACAGCGCCGTGAAAACGCCAAGCGGCAAAATTGTGTCCGGCATATAAAAACCCTTGCTTTAAGCTGATGTAACAGTAACACATCTTATTGCGGATTGCAAGAAGCATCGCGGGGCTTGTGGGCGGTTGACGCATGAACATACAAAACGCACAAAACCGGTGTCCTCATGTAGGGGCGACCGTCCTCGGTCGCCCGCACCTGCAGGATTTTCCGGGGTTACGGGCGGTCAGGGACGACCGCAGGGGCAGTCCTCCGTCGCGCTGCGGCAAACGCAAAGCCTTGCCAAAAGATATACGTTGTGGTATGCTACGCCTAGAAAAAACGAACAGGCAATTTCCAACACTTCGTGTATGGGCATGTTGGAAATTGCCCGCTCCGGCTTGCGATGCCGCGGCACAGCCGCCTGTTCGCAAGCGCTGCGCTCGTTCGCCTTGCAGGCGAACACGCAATTTCCAACACTTCGTTTATTAAGGAAGCGAAGCACGATGCGTCATTATTCGGCGCTTGACGCGCCCGCGTCCCAGCGCAGGCGGCTTACCCCCGCCCAGGTCATAGTTTTCGGGTTTCTGGCAGTTATCCTTTCCGGGGCGGTTCTGTTAAGCCTTCCCCTAGCGGCAAACCGGGGCGTTCACGTATCCTTTCCGACCGCCCTTTTCACCTCTTGCTCCGCTACCTGTATAACGGGGCTTACCGTTGTGGACACGGCGCTTACATGGAGCGTGTTCGGCCGGGCGGTAATACTCTGTCTTATCCAAATCGGCGGTCTGGGCTTTATGTCCGTAACCACCGTGTTCTTTTTCGCGCTTAACAAGCGCATTGACCTGTCGCGCCGCATTCTGCTCGTACAGTCGATGAACCTTAAGGACATAGAGGGCGTTGTGCGGCTTCTTCGCCATGTCCTCGCGGGGACTGTTATTGCCGAAGCTGCCGGGGCGATTGTGCTGTGGGTTCGCTTCGCGCCGGAGTACGGGGCGCTTAAAGGGCTTGAGCTTGGCATTTTTCATTCGGTTTCCGCGTTCTGCAACGCCGGGATTGACCTTTTCGGTGGCGACCTGTCCCGCTTCGCGGACGACGCGGTCGTTTTGCTTACGCTTACATTCCTTGTCCTTTTCGGCGGACTTGGCTTTTTTGTCTGGGAGGACATCTGGCGCAACCGGGGATTCAGGGGGCTTCACCTGCACTCAAAGCTTGTGCTTGCCGTGTCGGGATGCCTTCTCGGCTTTGGCTTTGTATTTTTCCTGCTTGCGGAAAGGAACGCCGCCTTTGCCGGAATGCCGCTTCCCAAGGCCGCGCTTGCAAGCCTTTTTCAGACTGTTATGCCCCGCTCGGGCGGATTCACCGTCATAGACCAGGGCGCGTTTACCGGCGCGGGCAGACTTGTGACGACCGTGCTTATGCTTATCGGCGGCTCGGCGGGCAGCGCCGCAGGCGGCATTAAAAACGTGACTGCCGGGATACTCTTCCTGTCCGCAGTGCGCTTTCTGCGCGGGAAAAGCAACGTGTCCGTCTTCAAGCGAACCATTCCCCAGCGCCAGATATTCACCGCCCTTTCCATTATGATAATGGTGCTTACCGCGTGGCTTGCCGGGGCGGCGGCGATTGCCCTTATACAGCCGGACATCCCCTTTGGAAGCGTGCTTTTCGAGGCGGCGTCCGCAATCGCCACCTGCGGGCTTTCGCACGGCGTAACCGAAGCGCTTGCTCCCGCGTCCCGGGCGGTGGTCATGCTTCTTATGTTCTTCGGGCGCGTGGGGATAATAACGGTAGGCATGGCGGCGTTTATAAACCGCGGCGGCACGGAGAAGACGAAGCACCCGGACACATGGGTTATGATGGGTTAAGAAGCTCTGACAAGGAGGACGTTTTAATGAGTTCGTTTTTGGTAATCGGCATGGGGCGCTTCGGAAGCGCCGTGGCAACCGAGCTTTACCGCATGAAGCACGAGGTTCTTGCCGTTGACGAGCTTGAAGAGCTTGGCGCCGCAGTCGCGGACTCGGTGACAAACGTCATAATAGGCGACGCGAAGGACGAGGCGGTTCTGCGCTCGCTTGGAGTTCCGAATTTCGACTGCGTGGTCGTGGCTATGGCCGGCGGCATTGAGGACAGCATACTTATAACAATGATGCTTAAGGAACTCGGCGCGCAGCACATCGTCTGCAAGGCGCAGAACGAGCGCCACGCCAGAGTGCTTGACCTTTTGGGCGCGGACAAAATCATACGCCCGGAATATGACATGGGTATACGCGTCGCCCGCTCTATAGGGCATTACAACATCATCGACTATCTGGAAATCTCCCCCGAATACGGTATAATGGAGATGGTGACCCCAAAGCAGTGGGTCGACAAAAGTATCATCAAAAACGACCTTCGCCGGAAGTACGGCATAACGGTCGTCGCCATACGAAGCGCCGAGACCGGGAACATAAAATTCTCGCCCAACGCGGACTCTGCGCTTTGCGCGGGCGACGTCCTTACGGTTATCGGCTCCAAACAAGAGCTTGACGAGATAAGCGCGCTGAAATAGCGCCATTTTGTAGGGGCGCGCATTGTGTCAAGCCCGTTTGTTCGGCGGGGGTAGGGCGGGGTGGCGCGCCGGGGGCGTCGCGCCCTACGGTCAAACACCCGCCGCCTTGCCCGGGGAATTGCGGGCGGCACAACGCCGCCCCTACGCCACTCGAAACAACGGGACGATTGCCATCGTCCCCTGCGGGCGGGCTTTGCAGATTTAATCCATTTTTAATAATCCCTTTATTTGCATTTCAGTTTCTGCGGGTATAATTAAAGCACGGTATCGAAGGAGGAATTGAAATGCGGCGCATTAAAAAGTTTCTGACCCGGCCTGTCGCCCTTATACTCTGCCTTGTTCTGCTTGGCGGCTCGATGGCGGCGGCGGCGCTTAACGCTTCGCCCTATGATATGCTCAAGGACGCGGCGTTTAACTTGCTGACTGCGGAAAGCGCGGCGATTGACATTACTGTACGATCCTACGCGGACGGGGTTTTAGCAGACAGCGACGGGGCATATGTCGAATTTTCCCCAGACGCGCTGTACTCTAATCCAAAGACGGAAATTCACTCCGGTCTCTTGGTCGGTTATCCTGAGTTTGTTTACAGCCGTTCACCGCTGCATATTACAACGGCAGTGCTCTCGGACGAAAACCTTCCGCAGTACACCGCCATACTGACTGCCAAGCCGGTCAGTGTTCCAAGACCGTTTCAGGAGTTTTCCGAGCTTAAGCGTACGGATTTTTATGTCCGCTTTGCCGAGCTTGCGCTTGACACCCTTGTCGGAAGCCTTAAAAACAACATCAACGCGCGCGACGAAGCAAACGGCGTTAAATACCTAAGCGGCACGCTGACAGCGGCGCAAGTCCCCGAGCTTTACAATGCCGCATTTTCGGTTTACAACGCGATGCAGAACACTTATATCCATAACAGCAGGCGCAGCGAAACCGTCAGTATCGACGGCGACTATGCCACCGTGCTTGAAACGCAAATCGACCTTAAAGCAATGACAAAAACCGTCACTACCCTTAGACAGAAGCGCGAAAAGTATTACTGGGATTCAAAAACAGGCGAATATTTTGACGCCTCCGACCCAAGGGCAAGCGAAGAGTTCGCCCAATATTCGGATGTTGGCTCGCCGGAAGTGCTTTCTACGCAGACAGAACCGCTTGTACCCGCCGACTTCGGCGAGGACAAGGAAGACCATCCCATGAAGAACGTCCGGATAGACTATGTAAGCGGCGAAGCCCGCATTGACAAATCCGGCAATTTTGTTGACGGAAACTTTACGGTTCGCTTTGTCGGCGAAACAGTGTTTGACGAGGTTCTGGAGACGGAGTTTGTTCTTGACTGCAGCGTTTCCGGCGTCGGCTCGACCGAACCGCAGTGTCCTATCCCCGGCGCGCAGGAGCTTTTTACCGAGGAGTTTATCAAATCCGTTGCCGAGCGGGGCGGGGCAGACAGCTTCTACTATTCCGATACGACCGTTTATTTTGACCTTCTGCCTGACGGCTCGATTGACCTTGACAGCGTTATAAGCGCGGCCGAATACTGGGAGCGTAAACAGTCGCCCCAACACAGAGGAGGATAAAACTATGCATCGCATTAAAACGTTTATGACCCGGCCTGTCGCCCTTATGCTCTGCCTTGTGCTGCTTGGCGGTTCGGTCGCGGCGGCGGCGCTTAACGCCTCACCCTATGAGATGCTTAAAAACGCGGTGTTTGACCTGCTGACCGCCGAAAGCGCGGCGGTAGATATAGATATGCGAATGCTTGTGAACGGCGAACTGCGTACGCATGAAACCTCTCACCGCGAATTTTCTCCAAGCGCGCAGTACACCCGCACGTCGCATACAAGTGCCGCCGACGACTTTTCAATCTTCAGCGTAAGCTTTGACAGCGGCGGTCTATCCATCTTTAACACCATCAACCTTAATCATACCTATCTTGACGCGTCGGGCAAGGCACACAGGGTTCCGCCCTACTGCGCCGTGCGTCGGGACGAAGACTACGCTTCAGAGGGCGGTCTGCTTGGCACCGACACCGCGTTAAATCGCGGCGACATCTATGTCCGCTTTGCCGAGCTTTTGCTTGACACCGCCGTTGGAAGCCTTAAAAACAACATAAGCGTCCGCGACGCCGCCGACGGGGTTAAAGAGTTAAGCGGCACCGTCACCGCCCAGCAGATCCCCGAGATTTATAACGCCGCGGCGTCGGTTTTCGCCATGTCGCAAAGCACAGGCGCATACAGATATATAAGTAACGAGATGGTTGGCGACGACGGGAAATATCAGACTTGGCGCACAATCACGTTTAACGAAAGCAGTTTTACAAAGACTGTAACCGTCACGCGCCAGTCTTATGAAAAGGTCTTCACCGACCCCGAGACCGGGGCGGAACTTCCCGCCGGCGACCCGCGCATTGATCAAGACAACTATCATATTATGTACGGCGACGAGGAACAGGTTTCACAGCGCGAAGAACCGCTTGAACCCGCCGATTTCGGCGAGGACAAACTTGCTCACCCCATGAAAAGCGCCCGGATCGACTATGCAAGCGGCGACGCGAGTCTTGACAGTGACGGCAGATTTATAAACGCAAGCTTCACGGGTCGCATTATCTGCGAAACGGTGTTCGGGGAGATTGTTGAGATAGAGGTTATCGCGGACGGTTCGGCCAACGGCATAAACTCGACCGAACCGCAATGCCCAATCCCCGGCGCGCAGGAGCTTTTCACCGAAGAGTATTTTGAATCCGTTATTGGGGAGAATTACAGCCTTTTTAGAGCTCTCTATTTTGACACACTGCCCGACGGCAGCGTTGACCCGGACAGCGTTGTGTTTGACTACGCAGATTTTTTCTCGTCCTATATAGATCCGAGACTTTTGGATTAATCTGGAATACGAGCCGCCGCGTTGCGCGAGGCGGCCACAAACCGGAGGTGTGCGCCTTTGATACTCGAAGCCGAGAATCTTACAAAACTTTATAAGAATAACCGGGGTGCGCGGAACGTTACGTTCGCGCTTAACCCCGGCGACATTTTGGGCTTGCTGGGGCCGAACGGCTCCGGCAAGACCACTGTTATGAAGTCCTGTGTGGGCCTTCTGCGCCCCACGTCGGGCAAGGTCACAATAGAGGGACACGCCGTAGCGGACGATTTCGAGCGCGCCATGTCCGGCGTGGGCGCGCTTATCGAAGCGCCCGCGCTTTTTGACCGCCTTACCGCAAGGCAGAACCTTTCGCTCGCGGCGCGCTATTACCCGGATATCCCCGCAGAAAACATAGACGGGGTGCTTAAGCGCGTTGAGATGGAAAAGTACGCAAACGAGCGGGTGGGCGGGTTTTCGCTTGGTATGCGCCAGCGCGTCGGTCTTGCCTTGGCGCTTCTTAACAGACCGCGCCTTCTTATACTGGACGAGCCGGCAAACGGCCTTGACATAGAGGGCATGGTGGCAATCCGCGACATTGTGAAAAGCGCCGCCGCCGAGGGGTGCGCCGTACTTATATCAAGCCATCTTGCCCACGAGACAGAGCTTTGCGCCACGCATGTCGGGATAATGTACGACGGCGAAATGTTAAGCCTTCGCACTTTAGAGGAAGCGCTTAACGCCGCCCCGTCGTTGGAGGATTTCTTCCTTTCCGAGGTAGCGCGCTATAGGAAAGGGGGTGTCGGCGCGTGAAGAACGCCGTTAGAAACGAGTTTCGCAAATTGCTGTACCACAAGAAGTATATCGTACTGCTTATAATAGGGACGCTTTTGGGGCTTGCCTGGTCGCTTCTGGGGCGTGTGGTATACACAACCGTCAGTACCGTGATTGGCTGGAATCTCTCCGGGGTGGACTTTAATACAGTGCCGACGACATCGCTGTCTTTCTTCGCGCAGTTCTATCTGCCTCTTATGATTTTTATGGCTGTAACAGACCTTTTTTCCGCCGAATACTCCGACCAGACGATTAAATTTTCGCTTATGCGCCCGATAACGCGGCTTAAACTCTACACGGCGAAGATTGCGGCGATACTTGTTTACTGCGCGGGCTTTTTGGCGGTCGTCCTTGCTGTGACGCTTGCCGCGGGAATTATAGTCGGCGGGGTGGATTCTTTTGGCGTGGCGTTTCGCTCGCTTCTGGGGTTTGTCGTAACGCTTGTGCCTTTGGGCGTGCTTTGCTGTTACGCGGCGCTTATCGCGCAGTTTATAAAAAGCGGCTCGCTTCTTATGTTCGCGCTTATTTTCTCGGTGATTATGCTGACTGTTGTTCCGATACTGTTCCCGATTTCGCCGGATGTGCTGTTCACGGGTCATTTGGGCTGGTACACCCTTTTTACCGGCGTTATGCCCGGATTTTGGCGCACTGTCAACATCGTCGCGGTGCTGTTAAGCTCCGGCGCGGTTTTCTACCTTGGCGGAACAATGCTTTTCGACAGGAAAGACTTCTAAAAGTCTCGGGTTGCCGGGCAAAGCGGCGCATGGCTGCACGACTATCTCTAACCGCGCGGGAAGGTGAAACATTATGCGTATCCGTAACAGACTGCTTGCCCGTCAGATTTCGGTTCTGCTTCTGTTTCTGGCGCTTGGCTTCGGCTGCGCCTTTTTGGTTTTCTTCCTTGTGGCTTCTCCGATTGTGGGCGAACAGCGCATGGTGCGTGACCTTGGGCTTATCGCCGCGCGGTATTTCCCGATTGCGGGGGTGCTTACGCTTGTTTTCGGGTCGCTTGGGGTGCTTATGCTTGCCGCTTCGTCACGCAAGCGCGTATACGCGCCCCTTGCAAAACTAAAGGCTGCCGCCTTCCGCATAAGGGACGGCAATCTTGATTACGAGCTTGCCGCCGCGGATCAGGGCGAGTTTGACGACCTTGCGAAAGCCTTCGAGGAGATGCGCATCCACCTTAAAGACAGCACCCTGCTTGCCGAGCGCGCGGAGAAAGAGCGCATAAGCCTTACCGCAAACATCACCCACGACCTGCGCACGCCCGTAACCTCTATACTCGGCTATTCCGAGGGGATACTTGACGGCGTGGCGCAAACGCCCGAACAGGTGCGCGAATACGCCGCCATCATACGGCGTAAGGCGCTTGGCCTTAAATCGCTTGTGGACGACCTTGCGCTTCTAAGCGTTCTTGAAAACGCCCCGCCGCTTCAGCTAGAGCGCGTGGATATGGCCGTCTGGCTTCGCGGATATGTAAGGGCGGCCGAGCTTGAAATCAGCGCCGCAGTCACCTGCGAGTGTGAAGAGGGGCTGTACTGCGCGGCTGATAAGGTGAAGTTAGAGCGCGTTATGAACAATTTGGTCGGCAATGCCGTAAAATACGCGGCAAGCGCAGACAGACCCCTTGAACTGCGCTTCGAGCTGCGCAGAGACGGGGACGCGGCGCTTCTCTCGCTTTCGGACAACGGCCCCGGGCTTCCCCCGTTGGAGGCCCGTAAGGTTTTCGACCGCTTCTACCGTGCCGACCCGTCGCGAGGAGTGGTCGGCGGAAGCGGCCTTGGCCTTTCCATCGCCCGGCAGATAGTGCTTCTGCACAAGGGCAAGATCTGGATAACAAACCGCCCCGGAGGCGGTCTGTCCGCGAACGTGTCACTGCCCCTTGTCGGTTAGCGCGTCTATTTCGCCAAGCGTAAGGCCGGTTGCCTTGGCAATCTGTTCGACCGACAGATTCATTTCCAAAAGGTTGCGGGCAACATCAATGCGCGCCGACTTGACCGCCCCGTCTTTCATAGACTCAAAATCCATTCGGGCCATCTCGCGGCTTTCAAACAACATTCGGGTGCGCTCGTCAGCAGACAGTTCCTTCAGAACGCCGACAGCCTTTTTCATCGTCGGGCTTCTCTGTGCAAGCATTTCCATGACCCCCTCATCATCTGATTGGATGAATTTCATCCAATACCACAAGTCAGTGCTGTCATCGTCGGACGGCAGCTTTCTCAGTTCCAGCGTATCTATCTCAACCAGATTGGTAAATTCCATACCGTCATTCGTTCGGTAGCGGAACCGGTGGTGATAGTCTTCTCCGGGGACAAAGTTTTCGTCGGTGATAATAATGGACACCACGCGTTTGATGGTCGAAAACTTCTGCCCGGAGGACATTTGCTCTGCCACAAGTTTTGACTGGCTGTAAATCGTACGGGCGGTAAGCTCCGGGATGACCTTGACTTGGATTTCCACATGCACGACACTGCCGCTTATGGTGTGAACCTTAACGTCAAGTATGCCGTATTTGTCGTCCTCTGATTCCTTTTTCACGTACGGGTCAACGACGGTTAGATGGTCATATTCCTCATTGGGAATGTCCAGAACAGATTTCAGAAACGCCGCAAGTATATCCACATTGCGCTGGTCGCCGAAGATCAGCTTGAATACAAAATCCGACTTAACTGGCAGCAGCGGTTTATTATTGTTCATGGCACACCCCACCCTTAAAAGCATTTCCGTACTTTGCTATGTTTAGTATAGCATTTGCAGGGCGGGGTTTCAATAGGAGGTTAAGGCATGAAAGTCCTTATCATAGAGGATGACCCAGAAATCGCGGCGCTGGAGCGCGACTATCTGCATATCCACGGGTATTGCGTCTCCCTTGCGGCCACAGGGGCGCAGGGGCTTGCGTTGCTGCGCGGCGAACCGTTTGACCTTGTGATTCTTGATATTATGCTTCCGGGTATGGACGGGTTTGCGGTTCTTAAAGAGGCGCGGGGCTTTACCGACATCCCCGTTCTGCTTGTCTCCGCGCGGGGCGAGGATATTGACAAGATACGCGGCCTTGGCCTTGGCGCGGACGACTATATACAAAAGCCCTTCTCCCCCGGCGAGCTTGTCGCCCGCGTGGGGGCGCATCTGGCGCGCTACAGGCGTCTTACGGAAAAGGGCGGCAAGCGCCGCGAGATTACCGTGCGCGGTCTGCGCGTGGACATAGACGACCGCCGCGTCTTCGCCCCGGACGGCGCGGAGATAAGCCTTACCGCCAAGGAATTCGACGTGCTGTCGTTCCTTATCGAGAACCCCAACCGCGTGTGGAGCAAGGAAGACCTTTTCGAGCGCGTCTGGGGTCTGGAGGCTCTTGGCGACAGCGGGACGGTCGTTGTGCATATCAAAAAAATCCGCGAGAAAATAGAGCTTGACCCCGCCGCGCCGCAGTATATAGAAACCGTCTGGGGCGCGGGGTACAGATTCCGGGTGTAGACGCGCCGCGCTTCGATGTGGATAAAACTAGAAGTTCTCTTGAGTTGCAGCACTTGACAAAGAGCTTATTCCGTGGTATTTTAATCTAACAAAATCCTGCATTTTTTACTTGGAAAGGCTCATATTGCAGCCGCTGTTCCGCGTGCGGACTGGCGGCTGCTTTTGAATATAGCTGTGAGGGAGGCTACTTATGAACTTTAATTCCATACAGTTTTTGATGTTTCTTCCCGTAGTATTGATATTATTTTATGTCCTTCCAAGGAAAGCACGTAATCCGCTTCTTTTGATGGCGAGTTATATATTTTATATGTGGTGGAGTCCGGCCTACGCGCTTTTGATGCTCGGATCGACTTTAGCAACGTATCTTGCGTCGCTCCTTTCTGAAATCCGCCCAGAGCGGAAAAAGCTGTGGATTACTCTTTGTTTTTCGGTAAATCTTTCAATATTGTTCTTTTTCAAGTACTTCAACTTTAGCTTGCGTATATTGGGGGACATCGGTAATGCACTGGGGCTTTCACTGGACACACCTGTATTCAATGTCCTTTTACCGGTTGGGATTTCTTTTTATACTTTTCAAGCTCTTGGGTACACTCTGGACGTCTATCGCGGCCAGATAAAAGCGGAGCGTAATTTTTTCACATACGCGCTGTTTGTTTCATTTTTCCCGCAATTGGTGGCCGGACCCATAGAGCGTTCGGGGAACTTATTGTCTCAATTCAAGAAAAAATGCTCGCACGGCTTTTTGATGGGGTTTCAATCCGGTATGTTCCTTATTCTGTGGGGATTTTTCAAGAAAATGGTCATTTCAGATAACTTGGCTGTGATTGTAAACTCTGTGTATGGTTCACCGAATATCTACTCCTGGAAATGGCTTTCCGTGGCTACGGTTGCTTTTGCTTTTCAGATATACTGTGACTTTTCTGCCTATTCCGACATCGCAAGAGGAACAGCGCGGCTTTT
The DNA here is from genome assembly GCA_031271665.1 of Oscillospiraceae bacterium. Classification (GTDB taxonomy): domain Bacteria; phylum Bacillota; class Clostridia; order Oscillospirales; family UBA929; genus WRLJ01. Next base: position 3,682 of record JAISVI010000013.1, on the reverse strand, counting down.
CGGTTTTGAACTGATGCTCAACTTCAAACAGCCTTATTTTTCCTCCAGCATCACAGAGTTTTGGCGAAGGTGGCACATATCCCTTTCTACTTGGTTTAAGGATTATCTATACTTTCCGCTTGGCGGAAATCGCAAGGGATTTTTCCGCGCGCTTGTGAACATAATGGTTGTCTTCACTGTAAGCGGACTTTGGCATGGCGCGGCGCTGACCTTTGTGTTTTGGGGCATGCTGAATGGACTGTTGCAGGTACTGGAGCGCGTTACAAAAAAATTCCGGGATGCGCTTAGGCTTCCCAAAATATTTTGTATTGCTATAACTTTTGCGCTGACATGTTTTTGCTGGATATTTTTTAGAGCAAACAGCACAGCAGATGCCTTTCTTATCGTGAAGTCAATATTCTCCATGCGGAGCGGCGCGGTTTCGGGTCTTACGGCAATCGGAACTGACATTGAAACCTTAATTATGTGCGTATTTGGTGTGGCTGTGCTTATAGGTTTCGATATCGCCGATTCCCGCGCGAACATCGGGGAGAGAATAAACAAGACTATAGTGCTGAGGTATTGCGTGTATTTTCTGTTGCTAGTGTGTATCCTGATTTTTGGATCCTACGGGTCGGGGTATGATCCCCAAGAATTTGTATACTTTCAGTTTTAAGGTGGAATTATGATGATAGAGAAAAAGAAAGAACTAGTTGCGCTGCTTTGCCTGGCAGCTGCGCTTGCTATATTTTCCGCCGTCATTGGTGGCGTTCTGACGCCAAAGCGCGTTGGATATGGGGCAAACCTTAAATATTTGAGAGCTGAACCTTCAAACAGTATAGATGTCGTTTATATGGGCAGTTCTGTCGCATACTGCGATATAATTCCGTCGGAAGTTGAATTAAGCGGGAAGACTGCCTATGTTCTCGCGGGGCCGGAGCAAACCCTTGAGGCAACGTTTATGTATATGAAGGAACTCTTCAAAACACAAAATCCTTCTGAGATTTGGATTGAGGTCAGCGGACTGATCTTCGGCGGCTACTACGAGAATTCAAATATGATCAACGTTCTTTACATGCCCCAAAGCCTGAATCGTCTTGAGCTTGCGTTTTCCACGACTACGCCTGATGACTGGGTAAGTTTATTTTGCCCGGTTTACTCATATCACAGCAGGTGGAAAGAATTGACGTCGCGCGACTTCAATTGGGCATTTGGTTACCCTAAGGACGTGAACAAGGGGTATCAGAGGTTGGATTCTAACATTGAAGCGGAAACTCCAACCGCTTACGGAGACATGTTACGTGCAGAGGCAAACTCTGCGTGGCTGTTCGATATATGTGAATACGCGCAGAAAAAAGGCACGCAGATTAAGTTCTTTCTCGCTCCGCGTATTCACTATGTAAGTCCGGAAATTGTGGAAGCCGTCAACGCCGGACTGCGTGAACGGCAGTATTGTGAAATATATGATTTCAGCACTGCCTTTGATGAAGCGGGGATAGACCTCAGTACAGACTGCTTCGATCAAATGCATCTAAACCATAGCGGAGCTGTAAAATTTTCACGATTTCTTGCAGGGCTTCTGTAATACGAAAGATTACAGGCAACGCCGCATATTTCCGATTGGTCGCAGCGTATAAACTGTGGAGTCTCAAAAATCTCAGAATTATAGCTATGGCCTATTTCCCCCGCTGAAGAGAACGAGGCATTAACTCATCGTGCAGCGCAAAAAACAGCGCAAAAAACGTAAAAAACTTCTTGACAGCCGCCGTATGCGCGTGTTATACTTCGCGGTGTGAATGAAGAAGGGTTTCCGCCCTCACCTTGTGTCCCGTTTGGGGCCGGGTCAATATCCGGACGCGCGCGGTATGCGCGGGCTTTGCCCGCGAGGGTCTGCGGCGCTTGATGTGGGCGGGGGTTTGCACCCGCTTTTTTCGTGCCGGGCGGCCGAAAAGCCGCGCAAAATTCGGAGGTGAGCCAGCATCAGCAACATGGAACATCAAATCAACGAGGAAATTCGCGACAAAGAGGTTCGTCTTATCGGTGACGACGGCGAACAGCTTGGCGTTATGCCGTCAAAGGACGCGCTTAAAATTGCCCGCGACAAGGATCTTGATTTGGTAAAAATCGCGCCCAAGGCCATTCCGCCCGTTTGCCGTATCATGGACTACGGCAAGTTCCGCTTCGAGCAGTCAAAACGGGATAAAGAGGCCAGAAAGAACCAGAAGATCGTGGAAATCAAGGAGATACGCCTGTCTCCGGGCATTGACGTCCATGACTTCAACTTTAAGATGAAGAACGCGAAGCGCTTTCTGGAGGACGGCGACAAGGTCAAGGTGTCCATACGCTTCCGGGGGCGCGAAATGGCGCACACCTCTATCGGCGAGGCCCAGCTTAAAAAGTTCGCCGAGGGGCTTTCAGACCTGTCAAGCGTTGAGAAATCCCCGAAGCTGGACGGGCGCAACATGTCCATGTTCCTCTCCCCGAAGAAAGAGCTTGTCCAGAAGCAGGATACGAAATAAACAAAAAGGAGTAGCTTAACAATGCCCAAACTTAAGACGCACAGCGGCGCGAAAAAGCGCTTTTCCGTCACAAAAAGCGGACGAGTAAAACGCGGTCACGCGTTCCACTCGCATATCCTGAACAAGAAGTCCACAAAGCGCAAACGCGGTCTGCGCAAGGCCGGATACTGCGACAAGACAAACGAGGCGAACGCCAAGAAGCTTATCCCCTATCAATAAAACGCCGGGAAAGGGTTCGTTTACGGACACCGGTTTCAAGAACTTAAGTAAGGAATGATTTAAGATGGCACGCATTAAAGGCGCGGTGACAACGCGCCACAGAAGAAGAAAGGTCCTTAAACTGGCGAAGGGGTACTGGGGCGCAAAATCCAAGCACTTCAAGATGGCCAAACAGGCCGTTATGAAAAGCCAGAGATACGCGTATATCGGCCGCAAGGCGCGCAAGCGCGATTTCCGCCGCCTTTGGATAACGCGCATCTCCGCCGGAGTTCAGGCCGAGGGTATGAATTATTCGCGCTTTATGTACGCGCTTAAAAAGCTTGACCTCCCCCTTAACCGCAAAGTTCTGGCCGATATGGCCGTTAATGATAAAGAGGCGTTCGCCGTTATTGTAAAAAAGGCGCAGTCTGTTCTTTAGGGAAGTGAAAAAAAGGCCGGATAAGCCCGCCGAGACGCGCACACCGAACGACGGGATAAGAATGTACTCGGCGCTGACGCACGGTATCGGCGCGCTTGTTGCGTGTGCGGCGACGGGCGTTCTTATAACGCTGTCCGCTTTTGCCGGCGGGCGCGTTATTGTAAGCTATGCTATTTTCGGCGCGTCGCTTATCGGCCTTTACACCGCCAGCACTCTTTATCACTGCGTCCCCGCCAAGCCCGGCGGGCGCAGGGCGCTTCGCATGGTTGACCATATCATGATCTACATGCTGATTGCCGGGACTTACACGCCCGTCTGCCTTATCGCCCTTCGCGACTATCCCGGGTGGGGTTGGGCTATATTCGGCGTTATCTGGGGAATGGCCGTTATCGGCTCGCTTGTCAAGATATTCTGGCTTGGCGCGCCGCGATGGGTTTCCGCCGCGGCGTATATCGGTATGGGCTGGACAATTATAATTGCGGTTTACCCGATGATACAGTCGCAGTTTATGGGACTGCGCCCCATAATATGGCTTTTGCTCGGCGGC